>CBAAAA010000154.1:0-9668 GCA_964658695.1 uncultured Solirubrobacteraceae bacterium
GCATTGCGCAGTCTGGGCGAAATGAAGAAGATCCTGTCGCTGGCCCGCAACCAGAGTTCTCTGCGTGTCGTTGTCCTGAAGCATGCAATGCGAGGCCTTCGGCGCCAGCTCTTGGTGACCGTTTCCACCAACTCCGGCGAAGCCGTGAAAGGCATTCCGGGAACTAAGTTTTTCACTAAGGCCGGTGGCGCTTACGTGCGGGATTACGAGGTCGAAGAATACGAATGCGCCACACCCATCAATGTGGGCTTCATCTTGTGCGAGCCACCCAAAGGAGAGTTGTCGGTACGCGAAGAGTTTGACGGGGCGGTGGAGCGTTGCGAGCGTTTGCAGGGATCAAGGGACACCCTCGAAGTATCAAGGCTGTCGCATGAAATCCATTTACGTTGCTACGCCAAAGACATGCATTCGTCTAACACTATAGTGACCCGGGCTCTGAGTGAAATTGAATTCGAGCGCCCGAATCTGAACGTAGTCCTGGTGGGTGCAACCTCTCACACGCGGGCCGTTGGCAGGCTGATTGAGATTGGGTCTCGCTCGGCCGCAAAGGTCCACGTGATCGCGATTTCTCCCGAGTGGCGCGCACCGGAAGTAAGGCAGCAGGTACTGAGTGCCGGCGGTTATTTCCGGATTGCGGAGCCTTCCGAGTTATCACAGGCGTGCTTCGAACTCTATTCGGCTTTTCTCCACAACTACCGGGTGACCTGGGAAAAGGGATCTGGCGATCTGGAACTTGAAGTCCGTTCTGACAGCGGAATCGGCGTGGGTGTTTATCAGATGGAGACGTCCGCGGTAGCGGTTTGAGGACCGGACCGGACCGGCTGCGGCCTCTCTGCGCACGAAGCTGCGTTCAGGCGCTGAGTGCAAATGCCGGCTGAGCGACTGATTGATCGGCGTCGATCAGACGAAGTTCCGGACGCCCGCAAGGACATGCCGTCTCCTCAATAATCCGGCTCAGGCCGGTGCGCACCACTTGATCAGAGCGTTCCAGTAGCAGTTCCCCGTAAGCCACGCTAAACCGAACGCCCTTCGCGATATGCCACCCTTCCTGTGCCTCACATTCGAAAGCAAGCAACCTGGACCCTTCGTCCACGTAGACCTCGTAGATCGGAACCCCGAACTGATGCCATAGCAGATCACGGAGGCGTGCGTTGAGCGGCGTGTCGCCCAGCTGAGTCACGACGAATATCGAGTGATCCACCAACCCGATGTTGGCGGTTCGCAGATTGATTCGTTCCAGCAGACGGTTGATCTGCGCCACTGAACCAGCGATCACGTTGGGCGAGTAAGTCTCGAGTGTGCGCCAACGCTCTGGAGGAAACGCCCGCGCGCCAGCAAACCCGGTCGAGTTATCGAGATGAGCGACGCGCAACTGAGCGCCATCGATGACAGGCAGGTGCGCACGCCGCGTCAGGGCGGAAGAAAACTCCATCGCAGATAAAGTGCCTGCGCCGGATGATTTGTCGCAGTCGTGGAGGGATGATGCCCGTTTCTTAGGCTCTAATTAGTACTTGCCAGAATTTCGGTCTGTATCGCCCATGAGAATCTGGCAAGTTGCTCCCTCCAGCCCTCAGCCTCTGACGCCCGCAACGCAAAAAACCCGGGACTGCCTTAAGCGCCGTTACGCCGGTTGCTGATGGGACGTAAGCCCGAGCAGCCGCGTCTCCGTGTACCAGCGGTTTTCACCACGCTCAACCGCCACTAACGATTTCGCTACGTTGCTCCGTTACTGTCTTGAGTCAAAACCTCGCCTGACAACCCGTTGGAACTGGCCGGGAATTCAATCGGCATTGGCGTTCCAAGCGAAAGGCTTAGAGTCTTGATTGTTCTGAGCGAGATAGTGAACCGGCGGACGTTGTGTGCAGGTCCGAGGCGGAGTTAGTTGAATTGAGATAAAGTATCTCGTAATGCGGAGCACGCGGTTTCATGTACGTACGCTCACTGGCGTGACCTACCTATCGCTCCTTATCGCTGCGTTTGATGCGCATTCACAAAGCGGCAATATCGTATGGAGTGATCGGGAAAAGCCTGTTGAGCGACAGTTGCACGGCCTGAGAGAGTTGCCGGATGATGTGCGCGCCAAAACCACCAGGGCTCTTGCGCTGGAGATCCGGAGCCTACCTCCATCTGTGAACCAAGTGGATCTGGCGTCATGGCCGACAGGCCTTTCTACTGAAGGGGACTTCGGCCACGACACCCTCCAGGAAGTAGCCACCACTCTGTCCGCCGCTCAAAATGGCAAAATAGCCTACGCATATACATCGCTTGCCCAGCTGGTCCGCTACGAGCACGTTCACGCCGTCTTGAACGATCCAAAATTCGAAAAAGCGATGGCGCAGCTCGAAGCCGAAGATAGCGTTCGACAGCGAGCCAATTTCACGTTGAACGACTTGGAAGGAAAGAGCTGGTCATTAAGTTGATTGCGCGGCAAGGTCGTTCTGATCAATTTCTGGGCGACATGGTGCCCGCCTTGCCGCAAAGAGATGCCCGATCTGAACACCCTGTATCAGCAGTTCAAAGATCAGGGCTTAGTGATTCTAGCGATCTCGGATGAGGAGTCCCAGAAAGTTACCCCGTTCCTGGCGCAGCATCCGGTGTTCTACCCGATTCTTCTGGATCCTGGCCGCAAGGTGAACGAACAGCTTGGGGTAGAAAGCATTCCGAGAAGCTTCTTGTATAACCGCGACGGCACGATGGTTGCAGAGGCGATTGACATGAGAACACGCCATCAATTTCTCAATATGCTGGCGCAAGCCGGACTAAAGTAGCTCGCGCTCAGGTCCGTTCCGGTCTTTCTTTCTTACGCGCATCCTGGACATTGATGGGTCCTTATTTACTTTCAACCTGTAAACTGACCTGTCGGCCGAGCGGCGGTCCGTGACCGCCCCGCACGGTTACCCTGTTTCACTTCGGCTGACGGTATCCTTGGGCTCTAATTAGATTATGGAAAGTGATGTCTCAAGCTTATTCGTCTCTACTTCGGTCAAACAGTTACAGCGGATGCTGGCGTATATTGAATCCTGCCTCGAAAGATTAACCGATGATCAAGTGTGGAGCCGAGGCGCTCCCAATGAAAACTCGATCGGGAACCTTATTGCGCACCTTTGCGGTAACGTGCGCCAATGGATTTGTGCAGGCATTGGGGGTGAACCGGATAATCGTGACCGGGATAGCGAGTTCTCGACCACTGGCGGCCTTAGTATAGCCGAACTCAGCGCCCGCCTGAAACAAACCGTGGCAGACGCCATTAAGATCATCGAAGGGTTATCGGCCCAGCGTCTCGTTCTTGTGATAAATCCGCAAGACGGCCCTGTGTCAGTACTTGAAGCCGTTTATCACGTCGTCGGTCATTTCCAGCAACACACCGGGCAAATAATCTTTGCAACCAAGATCTTAGGCGGCCAGGATTTGGGTCTTTATCGGCCATAAGACTCTGGCGCTGCAGTCCCTTGTCGGTCCGGTTTTCATCGTCGATCTACCGAGGGGAGTTTAACCCTTTGCCAGGGCTGGTCCAAGCGGCTACCCCAAACACGGTAGAATTCGAAGTCGACCAATAGCACCGGATGAACGTAACCGATTTACTTAAGCCCATTCAGGATCGCCTCCAGGTGGTGACCGCCATCCTGGCGGGAAATCAACGTGGACGACTATCCCCCACCCTCAGCGATCCTCGCCGGTGTATCCATTCAGGCGGCAAACTGTTCAACGAAGGCGGATTTTAAACGCACCGCCCAGAGGCCGTTCAGCATCTGGGTTACTGAAGCGAGCCGTATCGCCCGGTAATCGCCATTAGCCGCTTCAGGCTGCAGTCCGCTTCAAGTTAAATAAACGAGTATCGCCGGCGTGCCTACGGGTGTGTAATGTCCCGTAAATGTAAGTTCTCCGTTCCGGCCATTCAGACGAAACGCCGTGATAGCATCGCTCCGTTGATTACAACAATGAAGAAATCTGCCCATCGGATCGATGGTAAAACTGCGCGGATAATCACCGCGAGTCCAGGTCTCTCCAACGAAATGAAGAGAGCCGTCCTCACCGATTGAGAAGCAAGCGATACTATCATGCAGACGATTGGCTGCATAGAGGAATCGCCCACCTGGCGTTATCCGGACCTCAGAAGTAAAGTTAGTCCCGGCAAACAGCGGTGGCAAGCTCGAGATTGTTTGCCTGGCTTTTAGCCTTCCTAAGTTCGCATCGTAGTCGAACAGAATTAAGGTGGACGCTTCTTCCTGCAGGGAGTAGAACCAGCGGCCATTGGGATGAAAAATGAAGTGCCGGGGTCCGTCACCGGGTGGAACTGACACCGACTCCGGATTGTTCGGGAGAAGCTTGCCGCGCTCCGGATCGAACTTCCAGATCTTTATACGATCCAGCCCGAGATCGCTGCCGAGAACGAACCTACCGGATGGATCCGCTGAGATCATGTGACCGTGCGTCCGCTCATGGCCGCTAATTGCGAAACTACCTGGCGGCGCGTTCGTGGCGTGTACTGGTCCGGTTTGCCCAGTCTCGCGCTGTATGTCGGTGGCCGCCCCCAATCGTCCGTCCACGCCTACCGGCAACACCGCGAAACTACCGCCGGCGTAATTTGCCACGAACAAATGCTGGCCGGAAGGATGCACACTCAAATGCGCCGGTCCGGCCCCTTCAGAATTAGCCGTATTCAGCCTGGACAACTGGCCTGACGCCCGGTCCACCGCGAAGGCGCTGACCGCTCCAGAGTTCGTGCCCTGATAGTCATTGATCTCCTCCGCCGCGTAAAGAAAGGACTTGGACGGATGGAGAGCCAGCCAGGATGGGTTCGAGCCGTCTTCAAACAACCCGCGCTTCCTCAGACTTCCGTCAGACAAGTCCATTTCGTACAACCCGATCCCTTGTCCGTTCCCCTTGCTACCCTCTGGTCCCTGCGGAGAGCTATAACTTCCCACCACGGCCAGCAGAGTCTGCGCGCCACTAACGGACGGAGGCGTACCGAGCTGCGCAGCAGCACCAACAGATGCAAAGGTACCGAGGAAATGCCGGCGCGATAGTTCCACCATTGATTTGATAGAGCGGCGCTTAGACAGCCCGCGTGAGAACCCGGTTGAGCCGCCGCACAAAAGCTCCGGGATTGTTCACCGGGAGCCCTTCCACCAGCAGGGCTTGATCGAGCAGAAGCCACGCCGAATCTTCCACCAGGGCGTCATCCGCCGAGCCCAGCAGTTTCTTTACGATTTCGTGGTCGGGATTTATCTCGAGTGTGGGCTTGGATGCGGGAATATGATTCTGCCCCATGGCTCGCAGCATCTGCTGCATCTTTATCGAGGGCTCATCTTCATCCGACACGATGCAGGACGGACTGTCCGCCAGTCGAGTTGACGCTTTCACCTCCTTCACGCTATCGCCCAGAGCAGCCTTGAGCTTCTCCAGCAAAGGCTTCAGGTCTTCCCCTTTTTGCTCGGTCCCCTCTTCCTTCAGGTCGTCGCCGGCAGAACTCTTGTTGACCGCCTTCAGCTCGATATCTCCATACTTGTCGAGGCGGCTGAAGATGAACTCGTCAACCTCGTCGTCCAGGATCAATACTTCAATGTCTTTCTTCTTGTAAATCTCGAGCAATGGCGAGGCGCGCAGCACATCGGCTGTACCGCCGGTGATGAAGTAAATAGCCTTTTGTCCCGCCTGCATCCGCGATTTCACATCTACAAGACTCGTCCAACCGTCCGCCTTTGTGGACTTGATACGGATCAGGTCTAGCAGCGCTTCCCGATTGGCAAAGTCCCCATAAAGACCTTCCTTCAGCGGGCGGTTGTACTGCTCGATAAACTTCAGGTATTGTTCGGGGTTATTTGCCGCGATCGACTTCAACTCTGAAAGAACTTTCTTTACGCTCGCAGTTCTAATCGATGCCAGAACGCGATTCTGCTGCAGGATTTCGCGACTGACGTTGAGCGGCAGGTCCTCGCTGTCGATGATGCCCCGCAGGAAACGCAGGTACGCGGGCATCAGTTCTTTCGCATCATCCGTGATAAAAACCCGTTTGACATACAGCTTCACACCGGGTTTGTAATCAGCCTGGTAAAGATCTATCGGAGCAGTCGAAGGAACGAAGAAGAGTGTTGTGTACTCCATCGATCCCTCCGCTCTCGTGTGAAACCAGAACATCGGATCATCCCAGTCACCGGAGATGGTCTTATACATCTCTTTGTAATCTTCGTCCTTGAGTTCGCTCTTCGGACGTTTCCACAAAGCGCTGGCGGAGTTGATCTGCTCGGTAGCGCGCTTCTTGATCGATCGCTTTTCAGTCTCGTTCCATTCGGTTTTGTCTGCCGTCAGGAAAATCGGGAACGGGATGTGGTTTGAATACTTCTTGATGATGTCGCGGAGCTTCCACTCATTGGCGTACTCCTTGCCGTCTTCATTGAGATAGAGAGTGACAGTGGCGCCTTGCTGAGGCCTCTCCGCCGCTTCGATTTCAAAGCCCGTTTTACCGTCGCTTGTCCAGCGCCACGCCTGCTCTTCGGTAGCCTTGCGCGAAATCACTTGCACACGGTCGGCGACCATAAACGCGCTATAGAAGCCCACGCCGAACTGGCCGATGAGGTTCGAATCACGCTTTGCATCACCGGTCAAATGAGAGAGGAAGTTTTTCGTTCCCGACCTTGCGATCGTGCCCAGGTTTGCCACCAGGTCCTCCTCATTCATGCCGATCCCGTTGTCGCTAATCGTCAGCGTCTTCTGGATCTCGTCCAGTTCGAGATCAATGCGGGGATCGAAGGGAAGCGACTTATAGGCTTCGTCGGTCAGCGTCAAATACTTCAGCTTGTCCAGCGCATCCGAAGCGTTCGAGACCAGCTCACGGAGAAATATCTCCGGATGGGAATACAGGGAATGGATAATCAGCTGCAAGAGCTGACTGACTTCAGTTTGAAATTCTCGTTGAGACATGACTTTTCTTAATACAGGTCGAGGGTTTCTCCCTCAAAACTTCCTTCTATAGACGGTAAAAACCCCTGAAACAGGCATTTAATTGGCTATCGAAGCGGCCGAAATCTGCATAAAACTGTTGATTTCATCAGCGGTATCGCCCCCGCCATTCGTTCTTTGCATCAAGAGCACCCCCACAAGATCCTTTTCGGGATCCACCCATTCGTACGTCCGATAGGCTCCGCCCTTCATGAACGATCCGATCGAGTTGTATCGATACAGTCCCGTGACGTTCCGGACCACTTCATAGCCAAAGCCATGCCCTGCTCCAGGCGCCCAACCCGCGTTCAGATCACCGGTGTGAGAAATCGTCATGAGCTGAACCGCCGCCTTGGACAAGATGCGCTGGTCGTCGAGAGTCCCCCCGTTTCGCATCATCTGATTGAATCGAAGCAGGTCCAAAGCTGTCGATAACAATCCCCCTGCCGGGGACGGAATCGCACTCGCTTCTGCTCTCCCCCATTCAGCCGAAACTGCTCTTAAGTGACCGTCATCGTAGCTGTATAACGTTGCGACTCGCCCTCGCTTTTCAACCGGAACGCTGAACGACGTGTCACTCATTCCGAGAGGCATAAATATATGCTGCTGCAGAAATTCGTCAAAGGTCCTGCCTGAAATTACCTCCACTAGCCGCCCGAGTATGTCGATACCGATGTTGCTGTAATTCCATTCTGCCCCTGGTTCAAACAAAAGCTGCGACTTAGCGCCCTGTGAGACCAGCTCGGACAGCGTCTTCGGTTCACCGCCGCCTCCGGACGGTGCAGAACTAGGCAGCCCGGACGTGTGTGCCATCAGCTGTTCTATGTTCATCGAATACGCAGGAGCCGCTACCTCGCAGCTGTAACCGGCACGAGAACCGCACGGGTTCAGCTTGATCCCCCGGTACTCTGGAAGATACTTCTCCACTGGATCAATCAAAGAGAGTCGGCCCTCATCCACCAGAATCATGATGGCTGCGCAGGTAATCGGTTTAGTGAGAGAGGCGATGCGGAAGATGGCATCCTTTCGCATCGGCGCCTTCTTCTCCAGGTCGCTGTACCCCACTGCCTCGAAGCTGGCCACGTGCCCGTGACGAGCGACGATCGTAACCACTCCGGCGGTTTTCCCCGCATGAACGAATTCGGTCATTCGCGCAGGGATGTTAGCTAAACTTTGCGGACTCATGCCAGCAGCCTTCGGGTCCGGATGGTCAAGATCTGACGCTGAGACAGCGGCCCACGAACAGCACAACCCTATAAGCAGAATCTTCATAGAAGCGTCGCGTCAGTTGACTCTCGCGCTTCTCTTCAACTCATCGATCGAAACAAATTCGAGGGCCTTCTCATGGGTCGCTTCGAGACGTGCCGGCGCAACAATCCCGGCGTCATAGGAGGCCTTCCAGAGTTCGATACAGACGCACCACTGATCGCCGGCTTTGAGGCCGCCAAACCCATATTCCGGGCGCGGCGTTATCAGGTCGTTGCCCAGTGACGCCTGATGTCTCAGAAACTCGTCATTCAACAACACGCAAATGGTGTGCTGTCCGACGTCGTCGGGCCCGGTATTACACTTCCCATCGCGATAAAACCCCGTGAGAGGATCAGTGCAGCAAGTCTGCAGGACAGTGCCGAGGACGTTCTTGACCATTCGATACCAGCGTATCGCGACGCCTACAGCAAAGTTACTCCCTGCTGGCTTTGTATCCCGCCGCGATGGCGTCGCTTTCTTTCATATACTTGCCATTTTTCGTTTTGCCGTACCACTTGTCATTCGAAAGATGATACTTCTTCGTTTCGGTATTCACCCAGACCAGTCCCGGGCCGCCGCCTGGAGCAACGGCGCCCGAGGGTGATGGCACCGTTTTCGCGCTCGTAGTAGCAGCAGGAGAAGTCTTCGCGGCGCGAGTAACCGTAGTAGGGGAGGAGGGAGTGGACCCACCGACAGTTACGTTGGGCGTAATCTTCTTGATAGACACTGCCGAAAGCCCGGCCTTGGAGAGATCCGATATTGAAGAATAAGGCCGCCCGGCAATGATCTTCTTGGCAGTAGGGGCTCCAATCCCCGGAACGGATTCCAATTCTGATTCTGATGCATCATTTAAATCCACCGGGCTGGCAGGAGCTGTCTTGCCGCCTGACTTCTTATTACCGGCCGTCGCCGTCTTCTTCGTCTGGCTGAAACCTGGGGAGACTGCGAGTGTCAGAACGGCTGCACACATCAAAGCGCGCAATATCGATTTCATCAAGATTGATTTCAGCATGGATATACCCTGGATGCGGGTGGAATGAGAGTGTTTCTGCTACCGATCGACTTCACCAAGAACTATGTCGATGGTTCCGATGATCGCCACAACATCAGCCACCAGCGCGCCTTTTGCCATCTTTTCCAGCGACTGCAAATTGAGAAATGATGGCGGACGAACGCGTATCCGGTAAGGAATCGTGGACCCGTCACTCACGATGTAATACCCGAGTTCCCCTTTAGGGGCCTCAATCGAGACGTACACCTCACCTGGCGGCGGCTTCAAGACCTTGGGGACTTTGGCCAGAATCGGCCCGCCAGGAATGCGTTCTACCGCTTGCTCGATGATCCTGACAGACTCACGCATCTCCTGCATGCGGACGAGATACCGGTCGTAGCTGTCCCCTTTCGTTCCAACCGGAATATCGAACTCGTATTGTTCGTACCCTGAATACGGCTGCGCTTTACGGAGATCCCAAACAAGACCG
>CBAAAA010000155.1:0-9664 GCA_964658695.1 uncultured Solirubrobacteraceae bacterium
CGACTTCCGCAACCGTAAATGCGGTGACGAACGAGAGCGGGTTCATTCCGCTGATGTAGGCTTTGCGATACGGCACGTACATCGTTCCCCACATCAGCCCCGCTCCCAGAGCCGCCAGGATTCCGGCTGCCGCGTGCGGAGAACTCGCTTGTGGGTGTCCTCCGCCAGAACCCGTGCTGAAGGCAAGCAGTACGGCAGCAGTAACGATTGCAAGCGCACCGAGAACGGTCCTCAAGACATTCGCACGTCCGGCGTTTTCAAGCTCCCGAAAGAGCACCCGGCCCCAGAAGATTCCAATCAATGAGTTAATGTTCCAGAGCGGAAACGCGACCGAGAGGCCGACATCCTTGATCGCATACACCGTGAGCGTATTTGCAATCGCCCATAACACGCCGGCAAGCAAAGCCCACACGATCAGGTGTTTCTTCTCCATCAGGTCGCGAAACACATAGCTTGTCCCTTTCAGCAGGGTGGGGAAGGTCCAGCGGGCGGTAAAAACTCCGAGGACCATACAGAGGGAAACAGCGTACGGGGACAGTCCAATGTCGACGAGTTTCGTGGGCGCTTCGGCCGCGCCCAGCCACGCTCCCGCTGTGAGGCCGCACATCACGCCCAGCGAATGCGTCGAGATCCCCGTGCGCTTCACCGGCTTCGCAGTTGCGACTAACGCCATATGATTTCTCCCGTTCCGTCCTGGTATTCGAGCCTAGAGCAGAGCACTCGCAGCCTTTGCGAAATAGGTGAGAGTAAAGTCAGCGCCGGCGCGCCGGATGCAGGTGAGAGTCTCAAGGATGGTGCGCTCAAGATCCAGCCATCCGTTCGCCGCGGCGGCCATGATCATGCTGAACTCGCCACTGACCTGGTAAGCGCCTAAGGGTACATGCACGTTGCGGCGCGCTTCTCGAAGGATGTCGAGATACGGCATGGCCGGCTTCACCATGATCATGTCAGCGCCTTCTTCGATATCGAGCGCAATCTCGCGAACGGCCTCGCGTGCATTACCAGGGTCCATCTGATAGCTGCGACGATCTCCGAACCGCGGTGTGGACTCGGCAGCTTCGCGAAACGGACCATAGAAGGCAGAGACGTATTTTGCGGCATAGGACAGGATCGGCGTCTTGCTATATCCATTCGCATCCAGGGCCTTTCGTATAGCCGCAACACGGCCGTCCATCATGTCACTGGGCGCGACCACATCGGCCCCGGCTTGGGCATGCGACACGGCCGTTTTTGCCAACCACTCCAGAGTCTCATCGTTGGATACATCGTCATCGACGATCAGCCCGCAGTGACCGTGACTAGTGTACTCGCAATTGCAGACATCCGTCATCACGAGCAGCCCTGGAGCTTCCCGTTTCAGAGCTCGAACCGCCCGTTGCGTGATGCCGTCTAACGCATATGCCCCGGAAGCGTGTTCATCCTTCTCCTCGGGAATGCCGAACAGGATCACGCCGCCGATGCCGAGCCGCTTGCACTCTTCGCCCTCCGCCACCAGGTTGTCGATCGAGAGTTGCGCGTTGCCCGGCATAGAACGAATCTCTTTGCGAACGCCTTCGCCGGGACAAACGAACAGTGGCAGGACGAATTGGGAAGGGGATAAACTGGTTTCCCGGACCAAACGCCGAATCGGTTCGGAAGAGCGTAAACGGCGCAAACGCTGCACTGGAAATGGCATGTAATCTCTACTTAGTTAGTTTGGCAAACTGGTCTTAATCATGGCGGCAAACAAGCACTTGATTGCGAAGCGCTGGCTGGTGAGCGGGACCGTGCAGGGCGTGGGCTTCCGGGTCTTCGCTCAGCAAAAGGCTGCCAGTCTCGGCGTCTCCGGTTGGGCTCGAAACATCAGCGATGGTCGCGTGGAAGTGTTTGGGGTCGGCACGCCGGATCGCCTGGACAATCTCAAGGCGGCGCTCCACGTCGGGCCCAGGATGTCGGAGGTGCGAGGCGTCGAAGAGAAGGAGGCAGCCGTTGAGCACCTCTCCGGGTTCGCCGTCCGCTAGGCTCTTCGAAACTAGAGCCCGGACATTTCGGCTGTCGCTTCTGTCACTACCTGGTTCATATCCTCCAGACAGCGTTCCACGATCGTCGTTTGCTGCTGCGCGAGTTTCCAGTTTTTCAATTCAACTGCTTCCCGGATTCCCGGCAGGGTCTTCACCGCATAGCCGGTGTAAAACCCGGGCGCGTAGATCTGATGTTTGTACCAGGGACGATTCGGCAGCCCTTCGGGCCGGGTCAACGTCCGCTCTGTCTCCATTAATTTGCGGTTCAACTGGGCAAGGCGCACGCTGTTAAGCGCAGGCTTCGCAACAGTCACTTCCATCAACGCCTCATAGTTCTGGCTGGTATTTTCGAACGCGTTGAGCTGCTTGCGGAGCCCGGCAAAATCCATCCGGTGTCCAGCGGCTTCGGCCTCCTTCTGAATCTCGTCCGCATAACGCGAAACTGTGTGAATCAGATGCCCGAACTCGAATGGAAGAACGGACGCGCCGGCAAGTCGGAGCAGCGCCGTGGCAGTGAATTGGGCCAGCGCCCGGCCGTCGACCTCACTGCTGTCGGAAAAATGCGAGTACCAGTAAATGGAATCGTAAGCGGAATGATAAATTCCGCTCTTGGTCTGCCCTTCAAAGCCTTCGCTCAGGCTTGCAATGCCCAGGTAATCGAGAAAGCCCTGGAAGTCAGAGCCAGCGCCCAGAGCCGAGAGGACAAACGCTCCATCGCGAATGTTTGACGGCTCAGATTCAGGCTGTATCGGGTGATGGACGGCGTAATGCGCCAGCGAGACGTTGGTTCCAGGCTGCGAGACCGAATCCGCCACTTCATCCACAAACTCCTCGAGTGTGTGGGAGCCGCCGATATTGAGCCAACCCCGTCCGGTGTTGTCTGAGTTCAGATAGGCAACGCCCTTGTTCCGCAAATCGTCCTGATGCTTCTCTATCCACTCGGTGGAACCGATCA
The DNA here is from genome assembly GCA_964658695.1 of uncultured Solirubrobacteraceae bacterium. Classification (GTDB taxonomy): domain Bacteria; phylum Acidobacteriota; class Terriglobia; order Bryobacterales; family Bryobacteraceae; genus Bog-105. Next base: position 2,956 of record CBAAAA010000155.1, read on the forward strand.
GACCAAATTCCTCGGCATCCCAGAAAGCAAATTTGATGGTTCGTTTGGGCTTCCAGCCGGCCTTTTGCAGCAGCGAGAGCGAGCGTGCAGTTTCGAGCAGCGCAACCACGCCTGAAAGGGGATCATCGGCGCCGTTGCCCCAGGCATCATGATGATTACCGGCGATCACCCACTGCTCCGGCGCCTCTTCGCCCCGAATGGTCCCGATCACGTCGAAAACGGGCTTCGGCGACCAATCGTAATCAGTCTGGATGTGAACGACTGCGGCGCCCGGTCCAGCGTGGTAGGTCAGGGCGAGGGCGCCGCGCCACTCCCGCGGCACCAGAGGACCGCCGAGCTGTGCCAGGATCGGAGTGGCATCGGCGTAAGAGATCGGCATGACGGGAATCTTCATCACTGTCTCCGCTTCCGATAACGCCAGCCTCTTTGCCCCGGGTTCGGAGGCCCAGCCAGGCGTTGTCGGATCGCCGGGATACAGAGTCATATCCAGGACGCTGCCACGCTGCACGCCGTCCGGCGGCCGCATCGGACCACCCGGGAACACATCGCCTTCGTAGTAACCGTCTTCATGGGGGTCTGAGTAGATCAGGCACGCGACGGCTCCATGTTCCCGGGCTAACTTCGGCTTGAGCCCGCGCCAACTCCTGCCGTATCGGGTGAGGACAATCTTCCCCTCGACGCTAATTCCCTGCCTGGCCAGCCATTCGTAATCTTCCGGAAGACCGAAGTTTGCGTAGACGACTTCGGCCGTGGCCTCACCGGTCGCGCTATAGGCGTTGTAGGTAGGGATCTGATTTAGATTGCCGCTGTCCGGGTCCTCTGTTACAGCGGGCTCCTTCAGCTTGGCCAGGTAATGTTTAGGAGCGACTACCTCCATGCGCCGCACGGTCGGATAAGGCATCACGGCTTCGAATGTCTCGATCTCGGTGCTCACTCCCCACCGCCGCAGTAATCCGGCGATATAGTCCGCAGTCACTTTGGCGCGAGGCGAGCCAGCGGTGTGCGGCGCGGCGGCTAAGAAGTTTAGATATTTGCGAAGATTTGTGGTCTCTGGGGCTGCTTGTGCACGACCCTCCAGAGCTCGTTCAATCGCCGTGTCTCGAGTCAGAAATCCACGCAGGGAGGATGATTGTCCGGAAGCCACTACAGAAAAAAGGAACCAGAGACAAACCGGAGCGGCAGCCCTGAAAATGCGCATCGCTCCGATTATTTCAGGCTTCTTTCCTGAAAATGCGATTTATTGCGCGGCAATCGACGCCGTGGTCTGTTCCGAATCGGCGGCTTGGACCAGCGCGTCGTTGAAGCTATACCCAAATCCCCGAACGGAGCGGATAAAGATCGGATTGGCCGGATCTACTTCTATCTTCTGCCTCAGCCTGAGAACGTAAACGTCGACAGTCCGATCTGTTACGGCGCGATCATGGCCCCAAACGGCGTCCAGCAACTGTTCGCGACTGAACACTACACCGGGTCGGCTCATCAAGAATTCGAGAAGCCGGAATTCGGTAGCGGTAAGGGTCAGAAGATGGCCTTCCAGCTTTGCCTGACAACTGCTGCGATCAAGTTCCAGCCCCGCTGCTTTCAGAACACGCGTGGCATTTGTCTGGCCCCGGAACTGAATCTTAATTCGCGCAACTAATTCCCGCACAAAGAACGGCTTGACAATGTAATCATTCGCGCCGAGTTCTAACCCCACAATGCGGTCGGTCTCCGAGGCGCGAGCGGTTAAGAAGATGATGGGGATGTGAGCTAATTCGGGGTGAGCGCGGACTGCCTTGCAGATCTCGAGCCCATCGGAATCGGGAAGCATGATGTCGAGCAGCAATAAATCCGGCCGTTCCCTCCGGCAGAGTTCCATCACGCCGCGGCCGGTCTGGGTTCCAGTGACTGTAAACCCTTCCTTTTCGAGGTTGTATTTGATCAACGCATATAAGTCAACATCGTCTTCGACTACAGCAACTTTTCGCATTTAACAGCCCAGTACCCAGACATAGCGTAACCGATGGATCATGACAAACCCGTTACGAAATTGTGAATTCATCTTTACCACGCCAGCTTTCGTTCGGCCGGGCGGCTCGCTTCATGAGATAACTGAGTTTTGGCGGCCTATGAATAAGTATGAAGAGCGCGCCGAACAGGACCGCAAAGCGTCCATGCGCTTTTCCATGATGATGTGGACAGCCGGGGCTGCGCTCATAGTCGTAGTGGTCTTAATACTTGGCTTGAGCGGGTCGGCCTCGCCACAATTCTGGTCGCGCGCGGGCATTGGCTTAGCGATTCTTATGTTAGTGTTCCGCCAGGTAGCGCGGCGGATGAGATCGCGACGGCCAAAGTCATCCATGCCAGATCCCCGATCTAAGCTAAACCTGCAGTAAAAGCGCGGCGTTGCAATCTGCGGTGTTCTTCCGGGTTAGCTCGCTATAATCTCGGCAAGGGCTCGGCGTCTTTTCAGGTGGAAACGTCTCAACATACCTTTTCCGGATTGGCCGAGCTGAAGCAGATTCAGGCTCGCGTCCAGAGTTCCAGATCTGTAGAGGAACTACGCACGCAGTTTGAGCGCCTGAAAGCCCTCCGGCGCACGTATGCGGACGATTTCGATACGCTGCTGCGGATCTCCGAAGTGCAGAACGAGATCATCGAGCGCGCGAGAACGATTCAGGAAGAGCCGGCGGGCAGCGTCTTTGCGAAAGTCAACCCTGAACCGTCGGATGCAGCGGAAATTCCTCCGGAAGTCCAGCGGCTTGATGCCAAAAGCTGGCAGCGTGCGATTTATATCGGCTTGTTTTTTGCCGTTCTGCTGTTTGCAGCCTTCTTTTACCTGATTCAGACAGCCCGCAAACTGAACATCATGCCGGTCGAGACGGCGGCACAACCTGCAGGCGCTCAAGCTCCGGCGTCGAAGAAGGCTAATGCGGAGGGCCAGCCTGCCGAGTCCAAACCGGCAGCCGGAATTGAGAAACCGGCATTGCGTCTTTACACCGATTTGATTCCCGGGACAGTGACCGTCGATGATAAACAGCCACAGGAGTTGAAGGACGGAGAACTGCTGTTGAATGATCTCGAGCCTGGACGTCATTCCATCCAGGTTACGGGCGCAAACGCCAGCGCCGCCTTCAGCTACGAGGTCCGGGAGGGCCAGGCTCCCCAGGTGATTGGCTCGCCCACCGCCTCTAACGTCATGGCCGTTCTGGTGTCGTCCGAAGACGGGAAAGCTCAACTGACCACCAACGCAGATAAGGCCGATGTCAGTGTAGATGGGACAGCAGCAGGGCAAACCGGAGGCGATAGCATCGGCTTGAACGATCTGGGCAAGACCGACCACCTGATTCAAGTCACTCAAGGAAAAGACCGCCAGCGATTCGTACTTGCGTACACACCCGCACCGGCCTTGACAGTCTACATAAAGTCCGACCCGAATGCCGGAACAGTTGTGATCAGCGCAAAGGAGGACGGAGCCGACATTTTCATCGACGACAAGCTTTACCGGCGGAAGACTCAGGCTGGCCAGTTGCGCGTTCCGTTAAAGGTCGGCGATTACATGATCCGGGTGCATAAAGCAGGATTCATTGATCCACCCCCGGAGACTGTCAGCGTGAAAAAGGCGGAAGAGACAGCGGTTGTGTTCAAGCTCGACCCGGTTCCGGAGATTGCGACTCTTCAGGTGAAAGGCGCCCTACCCGGGACGATGGTGTATGTCGACAAGGAATTCGTGGCTTCGATCGCCGCGGACGGGGACGCGACACTATCTAACATCAAGCCGGGTGAGCACAGCATCGAACTGCGCCGGGATCAGGCGCTTCCCAAACGGTTCGAGCGGACGTTCGCAACCGGGGACGTGGTGTTGCTCTCGGGGCCGGATGTCACCCTTGAAAAGGTTGTGGTGGAAAACACGACGCCCGCTCCGACCGCGGCTCCGCCGGCGAAAGCTCCTGAGACTCCCCAGAACAGCAGTATGGAAGTGGAAGGCCAGCAGCTTCGCAAGGGTGGCGGCTTTGTTCCGTATCACGTCCCCAAAGTTTCGGGGCGCTATAGTTTCGCGGGTCAGGCTTTGAAGAGCGGGTTCCTGAAGAAGAACAAACTGCAATGGTATGCCGGTTATCAGGACAGCCAGAACTACGTTTTGTACACCGTTGACGGCAAGCATGTTGAGGTGCACGAAGTCAGCAATGGCGAATCGAGGGAGATTGGGCGCGTTCCGTTTGACGTCGATTCCGGTAGTTGGGTACAGGTTGATCTGGTAGTTAAACCGGCGTCGCTTGAAGTGCATGTGAAGACGCCCGACTCGGCATGGCGGGAAGTTGGAACAGTGGCCAGTTCCGGCCGGGATTTCACCCAGAACAAAGTTGGCTTCTACATCCCGGACAAGGACGAAATCGCGGTAGCAAATTTCAAATTTTCTGCCCGTTAGGACTCAAGGATTATGGACGAAAAGGCTTTTTACAAAGAGTCGCAGACAACCAAGCCGGTACCGCTCAATTGTCCGTTTTGCAAGACTCTCGAAACGTACGAAGTCCGCTGGCTTCTCCGCCGCAAGGTGAACAGCCTGCCCCGCCAGGCCGATGAACGCGATCGGGCGAAGTTCGCGAAGGCCGCCAGTTATATGGTGCTGCTCGATGACAAGGTCGGCTGCAAGAATCCGCGCTGCCGCAGGACGTTTGAGATCTCCGGCATCAAAACGACTGCCTTCCTGACGGAGTAACCGACGCCCAATCCAGCTCCATTGAGGAACTCGCGCAAAACGGTCGCGGTGTCGAGCGCACCACCCAAAGAATTGGCGAGTTCCTTTGCTCAGTGGTGGCGCAGCCGGGCCCTTTGCGCTTCTTACAAAGCTTTTACAGATCGCAACGGCTGCCGGCTCCAAAAGCGCAGTATCATGGCGTAACGGACCTTTTCTGCGTAATCTAGTCCCATTTGCCGTCCTTGCAGTCCTCCTTGGGGTAAGCGGGACAGTCGCGACACACGGCGGCATTGCGCCCAACAACGCAATGCAAGAGGGCTGTGGCTTGTTGGGTACCGCCCATGTGCGCACCACGCTGTACTTCGGACTGAGCCACTCAAGAGGCGTGATCACGGAGAGTGAGTGGCAAAGCTTTTTGCGTACCGAGGTGACGCCGCGGTTCCCGAATGGCTTCACAGTCTGGGAAGCGGACGGGCAATGGCAGAAGGCCAACGGCAGCATTGGCAAGGAGCGGGCCAAAGTTTTGCTACTGGTTCATGAAGAGTCCGAGAGCGTCCGGACGGACCTGGCGGCGATTGTCGAGAACTACAAACACACCTACCATCAGGAGTCGGTCCTTTGGGAGACCGCTCCTGTGTGTGCGTCTTTCTAATCAGTAGCGCTTCTTTGTAATCAGTAGTAAAACTTCAGACCGAACTGAATCTGGCGGGGCGGGCGTGCTGCGGTGACATACCCGAAGCTGGGGGTGCCAAGAACAGTGGCATTGTTTGAGTTCTGTGGTCCCGGCGCGGCGAACAGGAAGTTGGCGTGATTTGCGATATTGAAGAACTCACTGCGGAACTCTACATGCCGCTTCTCCGAGATCGGGAAGGTCTTCAGCAGCGACAGATCCCAATTATCCAAGCCTGGGCCGTTCAGAGTGTTAATGCCCACGTTGCCGAACGATCCGAGCGCAGGATCGGTGAAGGCGCAGGTGTTGAAGAAGGTTCCCGGGACACACGGCTTGCCGGTTGGACTTTGCCCAGAGACAGCATTGGGCCGCTGCTGCCCATCTGAATTCGCGAAGTTGCCGTTGCCGTCCGTCACGGTGTACCAGGTGCCGGAAGAGATGCTAGTGATTCCCTCGAGTTCCCATTGACCAATGACCTGATTCAGAAAGCCGCTGGCGCTGCCGGCAAAGCGCTTCCCCTTGCCGAAGGGGAGTTCGTAGGAGTAGCTGGCAACGAACCGATGCCGGACATCGAAGTCCAGATTGCCGTGTTCCCACTGCGGCTGAGCACTCCACCGGAAGCTGTCGTTGTTTTGTGAACCGAGATTCGCATTCGAGGAGTTTCCGAGAGCGTGGCTGTAGGTGTAATTCGCCAGGAAAGAGAGCCCGTTGCCGAATCGGTGCTGGAGTTTGGTTTGCAAACCGTCGTACTCGGAGTTGCCGGCTGAGTTCAAGTAGCCAATGCTGCTGTCGACGTACGGAAATGGGCGGCGTGGAGCTGATGGAGCAGATGGATCCGCACTGGGAGCGGCCTGATTCAGGTTCAGGTACGTATACAGCTTGGTGCCTTTAGAGCCAACATAAGATACTTCGAAAAGCGTGTTCGCGTTCGCCTGATACTGGATTGTGGAGTGCCACTGCATCGTATAAGGCGTTCGGATGTTTGGGTCCTCCGAAAAGAGACTGGGAGTATTAGGGTCGCTCAAAGAGGTTGACGGAAATCCCTGGCTTAGAGTCCGCAGACCGGGAACCGAACAGTCCTGAGCGGCCGCGTTGCTGGAGGGAAGACTGCAAGGCGCAACGAAACTCTGGCTGACGAAATAGGGCGGATTGAACCCAGGGCTTGGATTGCTGTAGGGACCGTTCTCCTCGCCGTTATAAAAAATACCGAATGCGCTTCGGACGACAAGGCGCGACGCGGCTTGATAAGCGAACCCGAGGCGCGGCGCAAGATTGTTCCAGTCCGAGTTCACCAGCGCGTTCGAGGCTGTGTGATTCACCGGAAGAATCCCGGCCAGAGTGGGAGTGAGGCTCACATTGCT
>CBAAAA010000156.1:0-9616 GCA_964658695.1 uncultured Solirubrobacteraceae bacterium
CACCATAGAAGTCTGCGGTGGCAAGGGCAACGGGGCCGTCACCGACGGTCACCTTGTCAGCTGTCCGGCGTGGCCCGCGCATCCCGCTTTTCTTGCTCAATTCCTGGTGGTGCTTGCCAGCTACAACCAGTCCAAGGATTCCGCAACGGCTGCCGCCTGACCGCGAACGAGTAAGCTACACCGACATCTGGTGAAGGAAGTCGTAGTCCACCTTGATCGCTTCCAGCGCCGGCATTTCCCCAAACGGCGGCTCCTGTTCCACATAATATTGCTCAATGCCGGCTCGTCTGGCCACCGCGAATATGGGCCGGTAGTCGAGTGATCCTCTCCCCAGCTCCGTCGGTGTGGGCGCACCCGGTCCGCCGAGGGTAAGCGTCGGCCCTCCCGCCTTGAATGCCTTGATGTGAAGCAGACGAAACCGGTTTGGATACTTCTCGAAGTAAGCAACGGGATCGTATCCGGCGGCCGACATCCATCCGCAGTCCAGCTCCATCTTGACCAGCTCCGGATCGGTCGAAGTCAGCAGTGTGTCATACCCGGTTGTGTCCCCGAACTTCTTGAACTCCACGTTATGGTTGTGGTAGAGATACTGCAAACCGCGCTTCTTTGCTTCTTCGCCCAGCGTATTCGCTGTATCGGCACTCTTCTTGTAGTCGTCGAGAGTCATCTGCTGCAGCGCCTTTACCAGAGCGCCGAAATCGGGGTTGGGACCTGCCAGCGACGACACAATGGCTGGCGGCGGATTGAACGACGTCACCACGTACTTGACTCCAAGCTCATTCGCAAAGTCCATGAACCGCGCCGGAGTCTGCTTGAAGTCAAACATGTGCGCACTCCGGCAGGTCAAACCGGCTCCCTTGAACGCTTTGTGCAGCTGCGCCGCAGTCTTTGAGTGCGTCTGCGCCAGTTCGACTTCTTTGTAGCCGATCGATGAAATATGCTTTAACGTTCCGTGAAAGTCCTGGTCCAGTTGATCGCCTACTGTGTAGAGTTGCAGGCCGATGGGGCGGTCCAGCGGGTTCGCAGCGACCTTCATGTTCAGACTCCAGGCAGAGGCAAGTAAACCGAAATTTCGTAGAACTGTCCGGCGATTCGGATACATCGGCAAGATCGTACCATGCGCCAACCTGCGTGGAACGCGGAAAACATCGGCCCGAGACCACAAATCTTTACATACAGGAACCTCGTAATACGCTCGACTCGTACCCGAACAGAGATCGGGACACGTACCATTAGAAGTAGCGTAAACGTTGTAAATTCCATGCGTTATTTGCTTCTGGCACTCACGATTTCCGGCACGTTTTTGTGGGCGGAAGACGAACCCACTGTTTTCAAGAGCGATGTCTCCATGACTCGCATTGACGCACAGGTTCTGGACCGGGATGGCCGCGCGGTGACCGGCTTGCAAATCAACGATTTCAAACTGACGCTGGACGGGCACGTTCTTCCAGTAAAAAGTCTGGCAAGCGAAAAGATGCCGATCGACATTCTCCTGCTGCTCGATGTCAGCGGCAGCATGCAGCCCCATGTCCAGCGAATCGCATCCGCCGCGCAAGAGGCGCTCAACGTGCTCGCGGATAAGGACCGTGTGGCCGTCATGGTGTTCGATACCAGCGCCCGCATCCGGCTTCCTTTTGAAAGCGACCACTCCGATATCACTCGAGAGTTGAATCATGTGCTCCGTTCCGAAAGCTTCCGCAGGGGAACAATGATCACTAGCGCGCTAATCAATGCAGCCAGCTATGTGCAGCGTCAAGCCCGTCCCGATGCGCGCCGCGCGATCGTGGTTCTCACTGACGATCAGACTCAGGACCAAGAAGACGTGCCGAGAGTGGATTCGGCCCTGCAGCGGGCGAACGCAGTACTGAGTTTTCTTCAAGCGCCATATGAATTACCGGCTATGGGCGGTGGAAGGCGTCGCAGCGGCGGCCCCTGGGGAGGAAACGGCGGTGGCGGCGGAATCGGATTCCCAGGCGGTGGCGGTGGCGGCGGCTGGCCCGGTGGCGGCGGCATGGGAAGAGGCGGTGGGGGCGGAGATCGCTCTCATTCAGCCGGAACCGCCGACATTGCCCGCGATTCGGGCGGCGACACCATGAACGTGGAAGAGGCTTCCGCCCTCGAAGACACGCTCACCCGGCTGCGCCAGCGCTATGCCCTGTATTTCAATTACCCCGAAGGCGCAAATGGTTCGGGACCGGAAAACGTGAAGGTCGATCTGTCCACTGAGGCCAAAATTCGCTTCTCTGACGCTGAGATCCACTATCGCCACGTGTACATGGCCAGCGGTTCCACTGGGAACTCAGGAACCACGTCAGTGACTCGCACCCATGCACCCTCAGCCTTAGACCCCGACGATGCCACTACAACGCCGTCATCCTCGGAGAGCCAAACTCCGCGACGTAGACGTGCCGTGAGTGACGATTCCGGTTCGGTAGTCAATTCAGTCGGTTCGGATTCGGATGCATCTGACAAAGCACCATCCCAACAAGCCCCCACTAACACTCCTGCCGCCAAGCCTGCTCCCTCCCCGGGCGGATGGCCTTCGGCTAACCCCGATAACAGTTCTTCGCACTAGCAGTCAGCTAGAGCGTTACAGTTCAGCAAATTCTCAACACTGAGTATTGCCTTATACGATTGCCGCAGGCTACGCTTCGGTTGACAGCCGGAGGGAATTTTGAACACCGACGTAGCAACTCTGCCCCAGAACATCGACGCCATTCGGACCGGGATGGACACGGCATCCCTGAAGCAGGCCTTCCTCGATAACCTGATTTTTGAAGGCGGCAGGTTTCCGGGGATCGCAACTGATTTGGAGTACTACGATGCGATCGCCTCTTCGGTTCGGGACCGGCTCATGCAGCGCTGGGTTAATACCATAGAAACATATCGCCAGCGGGATGTGCGGGTCGTCTGCTACTTCTCGGCGGAGTATCTGCCGGGAAAACATCTTGCAAACAACCTTCTCAATCTGGGCATCCAGTCGGAAGCGTCCAAGGCGATGCAGGATTTGGGTCTCGATCCCGAACGCATATCGGACGAGGAGCAAGAGCCCGGACTTGGCAATGGAGGACTGGGCCGCCTCGCCGCGTGTTACATGGATTCGCTGGCGACGCTCCAAGTTCCCGCCATTGGCTTCGGAATCCGGTATGAGTATGGGATCTTCGACCAGGCGATTCTCGACGGCTGGCAGGTCGAGAGCACCGACAACTGGCTCCAGTACGGGAACCCGTGGGAGATCGCGCATCCGGCTGCGGCGGTCGAAGTCTCGTTCGGCGGCCATACGGAAAACTACACCGATGATAGCGGCCATTTTCGTGTGCGCTGGACTCCATCCAAAGTTGTGAAGGCCGTTCCTTACGACACTCCCGTGGTTGGCTATCGCACCAACACCGCCAATAGTCTCCGTTTATGGAAGGCCGAGGCCGTCGAGTCCTTTAACTTGCAGGCTTTCAATGCGGGCGATTACATCGGCTCCGTCAGAAGCAAAATGGAGTCCGAGAACATATCAAAAGTTCTCTATCCGAACGATGAAGATTTAAAAGGCAAGGAACTTCGGCTGGAGCAGCAATACTTCTTTGTCTCCGCTTCCTTGCAGTTTCTGGTTCAGCTTCATCTCGACCAGGGCAAAAACATAGAACACTTCCACGAAAAGTGGGCGATTCAGATGAACGACACGCATCCTTCGGTCAGTGTTGCCGAACTGATGCGGCTTCTACTCGATTTGCACAACCTGGATTGGGATACTGCTTGGAACATTACTGTCAGCACGTTTGGCTATACCAATCACACGCTTCTTCCTGAGGCGTTGGAAAAGTGGCCGATTCATTTGTTCGCCGCTCTCTTACCTCGTCACCTGGAGATCATCTACGAGATCAACGCCCGCTTCCTGGCTGCTGTGAAGGCAAAATACCCAGACGACCATGACCGCTTGCGGCGGGTCTCGATCATCGATGAGGGAGGGGGTCGTTATGTCAGAATGGCCTATCTGGCGACCATCGGAAGTCACGCGATTAATGGCGTAGCGGCGCTTCACTCGGAGTTATTGAAGAAGGAGGTCTTGCACGACTTTTTTGAGCTGTATCCGGAGCGCTTCAGCAACAAAACTAACGGCATCACGCCGCGCCGCTGGCTTGCGCTCTGCAATCAACCTCTTTCAGGACTGATTACGCGCCGCATCGGCGATCGATGGACAAAAGATCTGGAGCAGCTTCGAGACCTGGAGCCGCTCGTAGAGGACGCCGGCTTCCGCGATGAGTGGCGCGTGGCGCAGCACCAGGTAAAAATCCAGCTGCAGCAGTACATCGCCCGGAAGACAGGCACGCAAATTGATCCGTCGTCCATGCTGGACGTAATCGCCAAGCGCATTCATGAATACAAGCGCCAGCACCTGAAAGTCCTGCACATCCTGACTCTCTATAACCGCATCAAGAAAAATCCAGGCATTGAGATTGCTCCTCGTACTTTCCTGTTCGGTGGCAAAGCCGCGCCCGGTTATTACATGGCCAAGCTGATCATTAAACTGGTGAACTCAGTGGCCGAAGTTGTGAACGTGGACGCCGATGTTGCCGGAAGGCTCCGTGTGGTTTTTCTGCCGGACTATAACGTCAGCTTTGGCGAACGCGTTTATCCTGCCGCCGATCTCTCGGAACAGATCTCGCTCGCCGGGAAAGAAGCCTCCGGCACCGGGAATATGAAATTCGCCCTGAATGGTGCATTGACGATCGGGACCTTTGATGGCGCCAACATCGAAATCCGTGATGCGGTCGGTCACGAGAATTTCTTTCTATTCGGTATGAATGTCGAGCAGGTTGAACAACTGCAACAGCGGGGATACCATCCTCGCGATTTCTACAACTCCAACGCCGAGTTGAAAGAAGTCATCGACGAGTTGTACTCGGGCCGTTTTTCGAGAGGCGATCAGGCGCTGTTTCGCCCCTTGCTGGACTCTCTGATGAACGGCGATCCATATATGCTGTTCGCCGATTATCAATCCTACATAGAGTGTCAGGATCACGCCGGCGCAGTCTATCGGGATCATGAAAACTGGACCCGCATGTCGATTCTCAATACCGCCCGCATGGGAGGGTTCTCGTCCGACCGGGCAATTCGCCAATACTGTGACGAAATCTGGCACGCCAAGCCGGTTGCGGTGGAACTCAAGGGCTTGGAGCAACGCTAACTTCTCCTGCGCACCCAACGTCGGCCGTCGAAGGCGTCCGATTCTTTTCCCCATGTGCCGAACTTCGAAGCCATCTGGCCTCCATCCACGAAAAGTGTCGCGCCTGTGATGTAAGAAGCGCTCTCTGAAGCGAGAAACATTACCGCTTGCGCCACTTCCTCCGGCTCCCCTCCACGTCCCAGAGGAATGTGCCGGAAGTAGTCGGCCAGCAGCTCCGGATTTTCGAAACTCCTGGATGTCAAAGGCGTGCGGATAAGGCCGGGACACACCGCATTCACCCGGATCCCATGTGGACCGAGTTCGTTGGCCGCGGTATGAAGAACCCCAAGAACCCCAGCTTTTGTGGCGTTATAAGCCAGCAAGTCCGCTTCCCCGTCATAGGAGTTGGTCGATGCCGTCAACACAATCGAACCGCTACGGCCAAGATCTCTCATCGCCTTCGCGCCGGCCTGCACAGTATGAAAAACACCGCTTAAATTGACGGCTAAAGTCTTGTCCCAGGCGCTCGCAGTGATGTCGAAAAAGCCCTGCGGGATAGAGATTCCAGCGTTAACGATCAGCACATCCAGATCGCCTGCATGGCCAAATCCCTCATCGATCGAATTCCGGTCCGTGACATCCACCTCGAAGGCTTTCGCTCCAATTGAACCAGCCGTTTTTTCAAGATGCCCGGATTTAAGGTCGAAGATCGAAACGCTCGCTCCGGCTTCGGACATGCCCCTGGCAATGGCAAGCCCGATGCCGCTCGCACCGCCTGTAACGATCACATTCTTGTTGTGGAAATTGAAAGACACTATATTGGAACAGTACTGCATGAGTACTGCACCCCTCGTAGTCTCCCACACCCTCCCAGCGCGATATTACAGCGATCACGAGGTGTTTCAAGATGAAATGGAGCGCTTCTACTTCAATAGCTGGATCTGCGCGGGGCGCGACTCGACGATACCCAATCCTGGCGACTATTTTCTGCGAGAAGTAGCGGGAGAAAGCATCATCATCGTCCGTGACTCAGACTCATCTGTTCGGGCCTACTTCAATGTTTGCAGGCATCGTGGAACACGCATGTGCAGCGCCGCCGAAGGAAATCTTGGTTCGCGCATCCAGTGCCCGTATCACGGCTGGACCTATGCGCTGAACGGCAAGCTCATCGGAGCGCCGCACATGAACTTCCCGAGTACGGATCTCCCAAATTTCTCGCGCGATGACTATCCGCTTCACTCCGTTGCGGCCGACGTCTGGGACGGCCACATCTTTATTCATCTGGGAAGGCACGCCCCGCCCCTTGCCAGCCGGCTCGCTGATCTGCCCGGCAAATTTTCGAACTGGGGAATGGGTGACTTGATGCCCTACCGTCGCATCGTTTACGACATCAAAGCCAACTGGAAGCTGGTTGTCCAAAACTACAACGAGTGCCTGCACTGCCCGCTACTGCACCCAGCCTTGAATCAACTGACTGAGTATCTCGGCGCCGACAACGAGCCGCCAGCCGAGACTTACATCGGCGGGTCTATGGGCTTTCGGGGCGGCGCTGAAAGTATGACCCTGACCGGAAAACGAATTTGTGATTTCCTTCCCGCTCTGACCGAATCGGAGCGCAGGAAGGTTTGTTACTACACCATCTTTCCGAACCTGCTCCTCAGCTTGCATCCGGACTACATCATGCTTCATACTTTGTGGCCGCTCGCGGTCAATCGAACCCAGGTGATGTGTGAATGGCATGTGCACCCTTCCCAGCTTCAAAATCCTGTTTTTGACGGGAGCGATGCCGTGGAATTCTGGGACCTCACAAACCGTGAAGACTGGCGCATCGTGGAACTGTCGCAACTGGGGATTCAATCTCGCGCTTACACCCCCGGCCCATACTCACCCCGGGAATCCCTTCTGCATGCCTTCGACGAATTCATCCTGCAGCGAGAGTCTGAGAAGCGTGGCGTCTAGTGACCAGTCTTAACCAAATCATTGCCATCTCTCTCACTTAGTACCGGCCATTCACTCCACAACTTTACGCGCCGTGGAATGCAGAACAGGTTACCTTCAATTTCTGAGAGCCAGAAAGCCTTAGAATCGAATCGATGGTCAGGGCGGTTGGAGCACTCGAACCAAGCACCTTTTATAGTTGTTGGAGGGTTTCGTCACTACTGACGGACCTCACTCGAGTGACGGTGGGACGGGCTGGAACAAAATCAAAGCAGAGCAGAGCTTACTTTCATGACTAGTTCAAACGCTAACTACCTCTTGTATAGTCCGGCGGTCGAGCAACCGGCGACAGACGAAGCGCAAGTCTTCGATGAACTCTCACAGACGATGCAGCACATCACGCGCTCCATGGCCAGCCGGTATCGTCATGCGTATCGGCCAGTACACGCCAAATCGCACGGAGTATTGCTGGGGACCTTCGAGGTGTTGCCGAACTTGCCGGAGCATCTGGCGCAAGGCCTGTTTGCGCATCCCGCGACCTATCCGGTCATACTCCGTTTCTCGACGAATCCAGGTGACATGCTGGCCGATTCGGTTTCAAGTCCGCGCGGCTTAGCACTGAAGGTCTTGAACGTCGAAGGCCCGAAAGTGGCCAATCACTCCGGCGAGTTGACCCAGGACTTCGTCTGCATCAACGCCGACGCTTTTACCGCACCCGACCCTAAAGGCTTTCTCGAGCAGATCAAGCTGTTCGAGAAGACCCTGGAAACTCCGGAGGGAGTCAAACACATAGTTTCCGTTGCGGCGCGGGCCACAAATGCGGTCCTCAGGGCAATCCATTTACCTTCTTCGACCCTGGAAGGCATCGGCGCACCTGCAACACACATTCTGGGTGAAAGCTTTTCGACTGTCGCTCCCCTCCGCTTCGGCAACTACGTCGCAAAAATTGGTTTCGCGCCCGCATCTGACAGTCTCAAACAATTGACCGGAAAGGGCATTGATCTGGGGGCGGATTACAACGCACTCGAACTGCTTATCAAGGAATTCTTCCAAAACCAGAGCGGGGTATGGGACGTGAAAGCTCAACTTGCTTTGGCGCCAGAGGCGGCCGCAGCCGGTTCCAAACATGACGGAGACCATTTTCCTATTGAGAAGGCGGACAAGAAGTGGCCGGAAGACAAGAGTCCGTGGCAGGCTATAGGGCGGTTTGCCGTTGAGCCGCAGGAGTCCTACTCCGATGCGCGTCAGCTGTTCGTGGATGAGCAGCTTTCCTTCAGCCCGTGGCATGCTCTGGAAGAACACCGTCCGCTAGGAGGAGTGATGCGATCCCGTTTGAAGGCTTATGAAGAAGCGGCCCGCTATCGGGCGCAGCGTAATGCCAGACCGAAAGTAGAGCCTCATTCTATTTCAGAAATACCTGCTTGAGCACCCAAGCCCACTGAGCCTTGCCGAAGAGCCGCGTTTGCGTTGAGAGGCCCTCCAGTCATCAATCCGCTCCCGGATCAGCGGCCGGGCTCTGAAATTGAACGAAAGAGATGACGTTTCCGTCTGGATCGCAGACGTGAAAATCAGTGCCTCCCCAAGCCTGTTTCACAAGTTT
This sequence comes from uncultured Solirubrobacteraceae bacterium, assembly GCA_964658695.1. Classification (GTDB taxonomy): domain Bacteria; phylum Acidobacteriota; class Terriglobia; order Bryobacterales; family Bryobacteraceae; genus Bog-105. The sequence continues at coordinate 8,697 of CBAAAA010000156.1, forward strand.
TTGCGTCAGTCTGGCGCCACGAATCTTGTACTCCTCGAACAGCGCCTTCACGTTGCTCACTTCTACGCTCGCCAGGATGAGGGAGCGCTCACGATGAGCGAGTTCGGCAAAGTTTGGTTGTTGAACAAAACGCAAGTGTATGCAGAGCAAATCCCGCGACACCGAACTGTAAAAGGGCGGATTGCCGTGAAGAAAGTCGATGCGGAATCCCAGCTTTTCCACGTAGAATGCAGCCGCGGCCTTAACATCGCGAACGAATAAAATCGGAACGGCACTTTTCAGAGTGGGCGGACCTGAATCGTTTTTGACGGACGGCGAGGGTCTATTTGCCCCGGCTTTCAAGGAAGCCCAATTTTGAAAGCCCGCCTCCACAGCCACAATTTCCTGGGCCAATGCGAGAGGCATCGCCATAGCGAGAATCTCGTTGTCGGTGAGGTGGCGATAACGCTCAAGCAGACGGACCTTCTCTCCGACGGAGTAATTACGTTCACGGCGCCAGCGGAGCAATAGCTTGGCTTGTTTGCGGTAAGTTTCGATCGAGGGCACGGACACTCTCCTGCGGGGACGATATCGGGCGGGCCTAGCCCTTTCGGCAGAACGCCGATGCACCCCGGAGAGAGCAGATTCAGCTTACGCCCTCGACTGCATGTTGTCAACTTTAGAGGCGGAAGACAAGTTCGCGCGCGAGGTCATTCACTGGCGGAGGGTGTCGCGCAGCGCGGACTCCAGCGTTTTGGGATCAAATCCGAAAGGCCCAGCCTGGCTCTTGTATCGAAGCGCGCCATCACGTCCCACGACGAACAGCCGGTCCGGCCAGGCTGTATATTGCTGCTCGACGCGATTATCGATCCCATCAAGCAGTGCGGGGATCTTTATGTGGAGCTTGCGAACGCAAGAGGTTGCAACATCTTGCCGCTCGG
>CBAAAA010000157.1:0-1476 GCA_964658695.1 uncultured Solirubrobacteraceae bacterium
CAAACCAGGCTTGGTCAAACCAGGCTTCAAAGGTATTCTGCAATTGCGAGACGGGAAAGTTATTGGGAGCAAAGGAGAGCTGCGCGGTCTGGTCCGCCAGATTGTAATCGCCGCTGACGCGCAGAGTTCCGTTTCCCCCGGTGTCGATAGTGGCGGGGTCGAGATGAAGGTGGTTGGCGTCGATGCTGGCGCTCACCAGGGCAGAACTGATGGGGGCGGCCTTTGAGAAGCTGGCGACGACACCGGTGATGGAAACGGCTCCCGAGAGGGCGTGTTGATTGGAGTAACCGACCACTCCGTCCACTGTTCCTTGGAGCGTCAGGTCATTCGGGAAAGCGATCCCCATGCGGCGGCTGATGGGCAGCAACTCGGCGGCGGGGGCCTTCGAAAAGGTTGTGAGAACCGACCATTCCGGGTGCTTCAGAAAGTCGTTCATACGCAATTGCAGGGAGACGGGCGTAGTTTGCCCAGCGACGGCGGGAAGGGTATTGAGCTCGAACTGGTGGGACAACAGATCAATTTTGCCGGCGTAGCGGATGCGCCAATTCTCACCGCTGGAAGGCATGAGGTCCCAACGGTGAACGTCGGAGAGATTGAGATCGCCAGTGAGGCGAAGCGCGGTTCTGGGCCCTTCGATTCGAAGATGAGAGCCAACGGTGCCATGGACACCGGCATCTTCGCCTTCGAGGAGTGTGGTGAGCTCGCTGAGGTTGCTGGGGTCGAGTGTCACGTCTGCTTCGAGCTGGTTGGAATCGTTGGCAACCGGCTTGAGATACCAGTTGACGGCTCCGCGCAGATGGCCGAATCCATTGGCGGCACGGTCGGTGCGGGCGGGCGAGCCGGAGAACCGGATGTAGAGCTTACCGGAGCGCTCAGGGTAAAGGCTGAGGTCGGAGTTAGAGATGTAGAGGGTCGTTTTGCGCATGCCGAGTTTGAAGTCGATGCGGCCATCCGAGACCTCGACGGCGGGAAAGAGGCTAACCGGGAGACGGTCCGGCAGCGTCAGGCGATCGACGAGTTCGACGACGTTCCAGGTTCCGTTGCTCGCTTGCACCAGGTTGAGAGACGGCTGGAGCAAGCGAAGGCTGGAAACGACCACATGGCCCAACAGCAGTTTGTCGATGCGCAGGTGGACATCGAGTTCTGGCACGTGAGCGAAGGGCTCGAGGCCATAGGTTGGGTCTTCGGCGATCGAGACTTTTTCGAGAGTGAAGCCGGGACCGGTGAGCAGAGTGAAATGGGCGGCGGTGAAGGTAACTTTGCGGCCCAGCGACGCTTCGAGGGTCCGTTCGATGAGGCCGTTAAATCCGGCAGCATTGATAAAAGGAGCAAGTGCAACAGCAAGCAACAGAACTGCTGCGACGGCAAGCCAAACACGCCATGTACGGCGGAAAAGGGATCGGAACCAGTGCGTCATTTCCGACTCGATCGAAATACCAGAGCGCGATTTCGAAGGTCAGCAAGAGAATGTATTTC
>CBAAAA010000157.1:1486-9613 GCA_964658695.1 uncultured Solirubrobacteraceae bacterium
AGAGGCCACCCGTGAACATGTTACTCTCGTCGCGTGAGTCCCCGGTTACTGTCTGGACTGGCGTTTATTTTCGATATGGACGGAGTGCTGGTGCATTCCATGCCGCTGCATACTGAAGCCTGGCAGCAGTATCTGCGACAACTGGGGCTGGATGCTCCGGACCTTGAAACGCGCATGCATGGCAAGCGCAATGCGGAACTGGTGGCAGACCTGATCGGCCGGGAGTTGAAGGACGATGAAGTCTTCGAGCACGGCGCCGCGAAAGAGAAGCTGTGGCGCGAGATGATGCTGGAGCGAGGAGTCGAGCAGTATCAGGTACGCGGGCTCACTGCTTTCCTGGAGCGTTACCGGGAGGTTCCAAAGGCGATCGGTACGAATGCGGAGCCGGCGAATATCGACTTCGTGCTGCAACACTTCGGACTGGCGAAGTATTTTGACGTGATCGTGGACGGGCATCAGGTGAGACGGCCAAAACCTTTTCCCGAAATTTATTTGAAGTGTGCGGCAAAGCTTGGGTTCAGCCCGGGCAATTGCATTGTGTTTGAAGATTCTCCGACTGGAATCGAAGCGGGACGGAGGGCGGGAATGCGGCTGGTAGGAGTGGAGACCACCCCTACGCAGTTCAAAGGCGTTGACCTGGACATCGAGCATTTCGAGAGTCCGAAACTGGAGACTTGGCTCGCATCGCAGCACGCGCTTGAATAAGCCCGGCCGGGTTGGTCATGCGCGCAACGGCAGGCAGATTTCGGTGAGCAATTCCGGGGGTGCGGTGTTGGCAGGAGTGTTCAGGTATTCTTCAAACGGCGGGACATTGGCGACTTCCTTGCCCGATTGCGGCAGCCATCGGCCATAGAGCCACTGATAGGCGGAGGAGAGTTCCGTGTAGGGCCCCTTGATTCGCAACACAGCATAGGGTCCGCCGGGGATTTCAGTTCGATCGAAGGGCGCCTGATCGAATGGACTTTCGTCGAGACTTCCGTTTGGGAGCACCACTCCGGCACAGGACCGAAGCTCGGCCTCCGGTACGGCTGAGGGGTTGTCGTAGTAGATTGCAATCCAACGCATACCGGGACGGAATGCCTGGTGTGCGGCGAGCCAGCTGTTGAGGTCATCAAAGGCGCGGTTGATTTGCATGTAAGCGCCTTTGTGCTGGACGGTGAGTGCGGTGGCCGCTGGGATGTCTCGTATGGTGACTTCGTACATATTAATAAGTGATCCTCTTATGGCTGTAGTGTCGCAGTGCAATCGTTAGTGGCGGTTGAGGGTGGGGAAAATCGCGGTACAGGCAGCGCCCCTGCTCGAGCGGCAGAGTCAGAAACACCAATAATCTCTTGACATCATTCGTGATTCCGTGCTAATACTTGTAGCTCTGAAGGCGAATCTCTCATGCTGACCACACATATGACGTTGGGGAGCTCGAGTCCTGGCGGGCAGGGCTCATTCAAAGCCGTTCTTATGTATGTGCGGACAGCGAATGATCCGGCCGTAGTTCGATAGTCTTCACCGCATTTTCCCAACCAAGTTTTAGTGAGTGTACGGATCCGCGAGGCTGAGATCGTGGATCCAGGAGCGAGGTCCCTATGTTTTGGGAGCGAATTTCTATTGGCAGCCAGGAGCGTGTTCTGGTTGCCAAAAACAGTCAAGTCAAAACCGTACTTACGCCAGGAAAACACAATATCTTTGTGCCGCCATTCGTGTCGTTGGAGTTAGAACGACATAACGTGAATGATCTGGTGCTGGAAAGTAAGTGGTCGCGGTATCTGTTAACGCGGGCTCCGGCCATTGCGGACCGGCATTTTATTCGTGTGGGTACGGATGAGGTACAGGTGGGCTTGGTGTATGCAAATGGTCAGCTGTTCAAAGTATTGACACCATACAGCCGCATTCTGATCTGGCGGGATGTGGCCGAAATCCGGGTCGAGTTAGTGGATGTAGTCGGCTGCGCTTCGGTTGACGACGAGAAGTTAGAGAAAGACGATCTCTGGAGCAGCTTAGGCAAGCGAGATAGCGTCTTTATCTAATAGTGAATGCTTTGAGCCGCGTTTATCTGATTGAAGCGCGGCTCACGACATCAAAAAACGAACCCGACTTTCGCCAGGGCCAGGCGCGTATCCTTCTGGAGTCCATTTGGATTGTAGATGTTGTAAAGGCCGTCCGCGGTACCGGCGATGTAATGTCCTTCGAGCTTGACGTAGAAGAACCGATTGATGTCGATTCGCGTGTTCAGAGCTGTGTCCTTGCTGTAGTTGGCCGGTTCCTGCCGATTACGATCGCCGTCGAAGCTGTAGTCCTCTGAAAAGTAGGACCCGGCGGAAACCTTACTGGTGATTTGGTAAGTGCCCATGACATACCAGATTCGGGAGGGAGAGTAGATGAAAGCGGGGGTACCGAGCCGTTCATAGCTGGGCTCAATGTTCATCTCAGCGGAGAGTGTCAGCTTCTGGTGTTCGAATCGAGTATAAAAGTCTTCGGTGGTGTATCTGAACTCTCCCGGAGTACTGACGCCCATCGTCTCAGCATTCGGGGATTTGAGGTAATCCTTCATGTAGCTAGCCCCAACAAACCAGCCGGGGACCGGCAGAGTCCAGCGGACGTCTACTCCGTCTGTCAATCCGCTGGTGGTCCCGATGGCGGTTCCGCTTTCGTTCATGCCGTAGGCGAAGCCCTCGGAGAGGTTCTGAGAACGGTTTCCGACGAACGCCTGATAAGCGATAGAGCCGAGTTTCTTAGGAACCTTCACGCCGCCGTACAGCACGACACCATCGTGCTTGAGGTGAAAGCTTCGTAGATCGGACGGGTAGACCGATTCCGGAAGCATCGCCCAGGGATAAAGCGCATCGATATCCTGCGTGTCATTGAACAATTCAATGGGAGTCTTGACTCTGCCGGCGCGGATGCCTAGATAGTCATTTACTTTGAAGTCGGCGTAAGCGAAGTCGAGCACGACCTTTTGTCCATCGAGTTGGCCCAGCCTGAAAGAGTCTGCCTCGGCAGCGATGTGGAATCTATCTGAGATCGGCACAGTAATGTTGAGGACACCTTCCGTCCACTTGAAACTGCCGTTTTCAGAATCCGTGGTGAGATAGTTATTCCCGGAAGTGAAGAGGAAGCCTTGTGTGAGGTTTCCGTGCACCTGGAATTTACTGAAGAAGCTGTCTGTGTCCTGGGCAAAAGCTTGCAGCGACAAAGCAGAAACAAACAGGGCGAGACTCAGATATCTATTCATGGTGAGTACTATGTTTTCCCTTCGCCTCTAAGCGAGCGAGACCATATGAATAGTTGGCCGGTCAGGAGAAAGCTCTCTACGCTAGAGGAGATCAACCACCCCCGAGAGCGGCGCGGGTTTTAATTGTAAGGTGGTTAACGGTGGAACGGGAGTTTACGAGCGCTACCTCGGCCACCAGTCGTCGGTGCGGAACGGGGAGGCGGGCAATTTTTCCTGATTGTAGAGATTGCAGGTGGGGTTGTCGGCCCAGGCGTAGCGCACGGCGGTTGGATGGGACACCCCGGACGCGCTGACGACGACGGTATTGCCTTCGATGACCGCGTTGGCCCAGACAAATTTTCGGTCGTTTCCCGAGATTTCGAAACCCTGCAAGGGACTGTTCGGGACGGGCTTGATCAAGGGCACGGTGTCGGGCTTGTAAGAGACGGGTTGGTAGGTGTCGGGTAACGGACGGGCGTAGAGGCCGCTGCCAAGGTGAGAGAACGTCAGACGGATCTTGCCGCCTTCGACTCTCATGGACTGGTAGAGAGGTCCGGACTCTTCCATCTTGTGCCCGTAAGTATCGGCGAGGGCCCAGCGTGCGAGTCGGGCGCCCACGTCTTCCTTGTCGGTGGGGTGAATGTCTTTCTCCTGACCGATGTCGATGAGGACTGCCATTCCGGTGGCGGGAACGGCGGTGAGTGTGACGCGTTGGGACTCACGCACTTCGGCCCACTGGCTTTCAGAGGGTTGGAGCTGCTTCTTTTTGTAGTTGGCAATCTGGCAGAGGTAAAAGGGAAAATCGCCGTTGGTCCCGCCACGCTGTTTCCATTGAGTGCGCCAGTCAGTGATCAGGGCCGGCAGCAATTTTCGATAGAGAGGTGACGGATCAGGATGATCGCCAGAGTACAGGGGGTTGCCGGCATGCGCGGGTAAGACCCAGGGCGCCAGATCGGCATTTGATTCGCCCTGATACCAGATTGCGCCGGCGATGGCGTACGGAATCAGCGGATTGATCATGGCGTTGAACAAGTGCGAGGCGGTGTCGAAGGGCGCAATGTCGGCGGGCAAGCTGGGATAGGTAGACATAGTGGCCTGGTCTAACGGCGGGAACTCGAGCACGGTTTTGATCTTCCAGGCGCCGTAGCTGATGTGTGCGCCGCCGGAGAGCAGGACGCTGCGCCAGGCCTGTGCGATGACTCCATAGGCCATCTGGTGATTGACCAGGCGCATGGCAATGACCGCGGGTCCGGCTTTTACCAGGTTGGCCGGCACCGGGTAATTGCGTCCGGATTGAACCTTGTCGGCGGCACCCAGGTCAACGCCGCCCACTCGCGCGCCATTGTAGTAGACGGTGTCAAAGCCGGCCAACTTTCCAAGGGCGAGTGAGAGGTTTTTGTTGGCCCAGTCCGGCGGGATGTTGACGATGGTGCGAAACCAGTGCACTCCGGGAGCGAGTTTCATAGATCCGATGGGGGCAGGCTTCCAGTCGCTGTCATTCGCAGCGGGATCCGCGTAAGCTGGCTTTTCCTCTTTGTTTCCCGGGTCGTTATAGCGGTGCGCCTGGGCCCATTCGACGACCTGCTCATCGTATTGCTTCAAAGAAACCGGGTGGCTGGAGTAGACCTTTTCTTCTTCCCTAGCGATCTGGGTGAGCACCGGATCGACGTTGTAGCCGAAGGCGCTGATCCAGGGTTCAATGCGGGTTCCGCCCCAGGAGCTATGGATGATGCCAACTGGGACGTGCAGCTCACGATTTAAATTCAGCGCGAAGAAGTAGCCGGCGGCGGTGAAGCGGGCGGTGGTTTGAGGAGAGGCGATCTCCCATTTACCGCCGCAGTCGTCTACGGGCTGTTCGGAGTGACGCATGCCGACGGTGAAGACTCGAATCTGGGGGTTGGCGGATTGGGCGACGACCTGCTGCCAGTTGTCGTTGGGTTGCATGTTCGGACCGGGTCCCACTGGTTTGAACATATTGGATTGTCCGGAGGCCAGCCATACTTCGCCGGCGATGGCGTTCTTAATTTGTAGAGGCGGCGAGCTTTTGTCACCTGTGACTGTAATGTCGAAGGGTGCGGCGCCTTGCGTCGAGAGATCGAGCAGCGCTGACCATTTCTCGTTCGCCGCGGTCGTGGCGGTGGCTGAGTGGCTCCCGTACTGAATGGTGATCTTTTCGCCGGATGAGGCGCGACCCCAGATAGGCGTCTTCTTTCCCGACTGCAGGACCATATTGTCACTGAACAGTGAGGGAAGCTTCAGGTCTGCCGCTGGCGCTAGCGCGGGGGTGCATAGAACAGCGCACAGACAAATTGTCCGGATGATCATTATCTATTTATATTTTTGACTGGTTCTATTTTTGACTAGGCGCGTGCGAAAGCCATTCGTCCGGGAAAGCCGGATGCGTCCGCGATTTTCTGCTGATGCCGACGGTCCGGCCAACGATGTAGAGGGGGCGGTGCTTAATTTCCTCGTAGATGCGGCCAATATATTCGCCAAGTATTCCCAGGCAGACCAGATGCAACCCGCCGAGAAAGAGTACAGCGAGGAGAATGGACGTAAAACCGCGTGGAGGAGGAACCGTTTGCAGGAACAGGCGGCGAAATAGCCCACCGCCAGCAGAAAGGCGAGGGTCGAAACCACTAAGCCGGCCCAGGTGGCGACTCGAAGCGGCTTGTTACTGAAGCTGATTATGGCATCCAGGGCGTATCGGATGAGTCTTGTGAGGCTTTGTTTGGGGTCGCCCGACGCGCGCTGCTGACGTTGGTAAAAGACGCTGGTCTGCGAGAAACCGAGCCAGCTCCTCAGGCCGGGGATGAAGCGATTTCGTTCGGAGATTTCACCGGAAGCGTCGACAACGGAGCGATCCATGAGCCCGAAGATTCCGGCGGTGGCGATACCGGGCAGCTCAATGATCAGGTTCATGGCGGGATAGAAGAGTTTGAAGCCTAAACCGGAAGCCCCGTTCCGGACGACTCTCGCGTTGCGCGATCACGACGTTATAGCCGTCCAACCACTTGCCCACAAGACTGGGAATCAGCTCTGGTGGATCCTGGAGATCGCCGTCGATCATGACGACGCAATCGCGTTCAGCATAGTGATCTCGCGTACCAGCGAGCATGGTCACGGTTGCCGAACAGTGTGAAACAGGAATTTTGGCTGACGTAGCCGGTGGAATCGTACACGGGCAGCGGGGTGAATGTGCGCAGTTCACTCAGGTTCAGGTCGGGAGAGTTCATATGCGGATATCGAGTGCTGAGTTCCGGGCCGCACAAGTAAAACCAGGTAACTTGAGCGGCCCCTTCTCACAGAAATGCACGATGGCGAAGGTCAGAGGGTCACCTAAGACAAGAGGTCCGGAGACATTAGCGGCTTTTTGTTCAATCCAGGGACATGCGGGCTCCGGATTAATACGAGCGATCGACAACATTAGTAAGACGCAGCAAACGACTTCCAGAGACAACAGGAATAAGCCTGGAAGTACTGTACCTCGTGTAGCCGAAAGGCAGCAAGGCCAATCAGAAGTGACACGTTGATCAGCTTTACTCTAGATGTAGCCCTGAATGGGAACGCACAGTAAGACGCTGTTCCGGACGCAGGCGCAAATGATCGACGAGACAATCGCACGGGAGCGGACATTTGCGGCACTCTGCACTTGTTTTGGCGTTTTCGCACTGGTGATGGCTTGTGTCGGGCTGTATGCGACAACCGCTTACGCCGTTATCCGGCGAACGAACGAGATTGGCATCCGGATGGCGCTCGGGGCGATGAAGGGGCGGATTTTGTGGATGGTTGTCAATGAAGTGCTGGTTCTGGGAGTCGCGGGGCTCCTCATCGGATTTGGCGTGCTCTGGGAAATTACGACTTATCTCAAATCGTTTCTATGGGGATTGGCTCCTCATGATCCGGTGACGTTTGCGAGTGCCGGAGTGATTCTGTCGCGTGCACGGTTATGGCGGGATGGGCGCCGGCCTGGCGAGCTTCGCGAATCGATCCGATGGTGGCATTAAGGCACGAGTAGAAGAAGAGCAGGCCCGGCTCCGTGAAAGCTGCTCGTAGGTCACTAGCGATAGGGACTCAGGCGCGCCGTGGATAGAATGGCGCAATGCCTATAGCGCGGCTTCATCTTCGAAAACATCGGCTGGGTAGCGTGGTGTTGGCGATATTGTTCGTGGTGGCGATGACGAACTCGCTGCGTGGCGCGTGGGACCGATTCGACGAGTTGCTCGATGGCGACCAGTATGTGAGTGGAAGCTTTGGTCTCAAATATCCAGGATTCAAAGTGGACGCACTGGAACCCGGGGCGGAACAAGCGGGGCTTCGCAAGGGCGATATCGTTTTAGAGGTCAACGGGCGTTCGGTTCACGGGTGGTCCGATATCTTTGGTCCGATACGGCGAGCGCGAATCGGCGATGACCTGCTGTTGCATGTGAAACGCACGGGGGCCGCGAGTCATATGGAACAAGACGTGTCGGTACCGCTGGAACCATTTACGTATGTGGGCTACGTTCCGGGGTCCGCAGGGTACATTGCTACAATTTGCTCTCGTATTCTGACGCCGTTGTTTTGTCTCGTGCTGGGGTTCTGGGTGGCGGCGGTTCGCATCGGAGATCGGGCGGCGTGGGCTTTGCTGGTCCTCATGCTGAGCCTGGCGAACCTCATCACTGATGGCCGCACGATCTACGGCCATGAAGATGCCCTGCAGCCGTTTCTCTCTGGTCTGACCTTCATGTTGATTCGGCTGGGTGCACTGGCGCTCGCGTACTTCGGGCTCATCTTCCCGGAAACGCTGGCCCTCGATCGAAAGTTTCCATGGATCAAATGGATTGTGATCGGGCCGACGCTGGCGCGGGCTGGGCTGGTCGGGATTCTGGGAGGCCTGGTATCGCACCACAGCGATATGGCTGCCCGGCTCGTGCCCATTG
>CBAAAA010000158.1:0-9562 GCA_964658695.1 uncultured Solirubrobacteraceae bacterium
GAGGTTCCCACGCTGCTGCCGATATTGCGCATGAAGTTGATGATGCCGGCCACGCTATCGGCCTTTTCTGCGGGCATCCCGATGTAGCCCGCCATTGTTACGGGAACAAACAGAAGGCCGAGCCCTACGGATTGGATCAAACGCAGCACGGTAGCGGACTGGAAACTGACCAAGGTATCCAGCTGCACTGTGGAGACATACATTCCGATCGCCAGCGCCAGCCAGCCGGCGGCGATGATGTATTTGGCTGGATATTTTCCGGCCAGCATACCCACAATGGGCATCAGCGCTAGTACGACCGCGCCGCCGCCCGACAGGACCAGCCCGGCATTTTCCGCCGTGTATCCCAAAACGGTCTGAAGAAATTGCGGCATTGTCACCAGTGCGCCGAATAGCAGAACGCCGAAAATAAACATCATGATGTTGGCAGTCGCGAAGTTGAACCTCTTGAACAGATGCACGTCGATGATGGGCGTCTTATGACGCCACTCCCAGATAACCAGACCAATCAGGCAGACCACCGAGACGATCACAAGGCGGGTGATAAACGAGGAGCCGAACCAATCATCTTCCTGTCCCTTATCGAGCACCACTTGCAGCGCTCCCACGCCCAAAGTAAGCAGCGAGATACCAATAAAGTCGACGCTCACGCCTGCCCTCTTCGTTCGCCGCAGGAACGGCGGATCTTCTACGAGACGCATGACAAGGAACATCGCCAGAATTCCCACCGGCAGGTTGATGAAGAAGATCCATCGCCATGAATAATTGTCGGTGATCCATCCGCCCAGTGTCGGTCCGATGGTGGGCGCCATGATCGCTGTGATTCCGTAAAGCGCAAACGCCTGGCCCCGCTTCTCCGGCGGGAATGTATCGGCGAGGATGGCCTGCGCCATGGGCTGGAGTCCACCGCCACCGGCACCCTGGATAACGCGAAAGAGAAGCAGCATGCTCAGGCTAGTGGCGCTGCCGCAGAGGGCCGAAGCCAATGTGAATATGAAGATGCAGACGATGAAGAAGCGTTTTCGGCCGAACAGACTGGCCAGCCAGCCGCTGATCGGAAGGACGATGGCATTGGACACCAAATACGACGTGAGCACCCACGTGCTCTCGTCATTACTCGAACCGAGGCCTCCCGCCATGTACGGCAAAGCCACATTAGCGATGCTGGTGTCTAGCACCTCCATGAAGGCGGCCATCGCGACCACCACGCCTATAAGCCAGGGATTGAATTTCGGCCCCCACGGCTCGGGAGGCACATTCCGCTCAGGCGCCGAGATCACATTCGCGCTATCGGACATAGACTTTCGGCTCCACTGACATGCCGGGTCTCAGCCGGTGGTCATCGTTTTGGTCGGGATCGATATCTATCCGGACAGGGAGGCGCTGCACTACCTTCACGAAATTTCCCGTGGCATTTTCCGGCGGGAGCAAGCTGAGCAGCGAACCGCTGGCGCCGCCGATGCCGCTGACTCTACCTTTGTATTCACGGCCGTACGCATCCACACTAAACGTGACTCGCTGGCCCGCTTTCATATGGCGTAATTGGGCTTCTTTGAAATCAGCCGTGACCCAGATGTCATCCAAAGGGACAACGGCCATCAACTCCTGGCCCGGTGAGACGTTGGTACCCACCTCTACACTCTTCTTTTCGATGATGCCGCTTACCGGAGCGACGATCGTGCAGTAGCTGAGATTCAGCCGGGCCTGGTCGACGACAGCGCGTTTTTGAAGCACTTGGGCTTCGGAAGTTTTGGCGCGAGCCTGGCTGATGGCAACCTGTTGCGGCGCGGTTAACGCGGCTTGGATGGAAGCATCCGCCTGCTCGATCCGGGCATTGGCCTGGTCCACGGCGCTCTGCGCGACGCGGATATTGTCCTCGGCTTCGGCGACCGCTGCCCGGCGTGCGTCTACGGTCGCGTTTGCGGAGTTGGCGTTGTTAACCGCCGTATCGTAGATCTGCTGCGAAATTTCATCCTTGTCCACCAGCAATTTGTACCGAGCCACATCGTCCGCAATCCTCTTGTGTGTTGCTTCGGCTTCGCGCACATTAGCCTGGGCAGTAATCAGACGCGATTGGGCCGCGCTCAGCTGGCGCTGTGCGCCCAGCAACGCTGCCAGGGCGTCCACTTTGCCGGAACGCGTCGAGGTCAACTGGCTGCCGGTGGTGGTCGAGGTAACGGGTACGTCGGTGCGATAGCCTCGATAGCTTGCCTCGGCGGCGGCCAGCTCCGCCTCTGCTTGAGCGAGGGCGACAGTGTAGTCCTTGGGATCGATACGTGCCAACACGTCGCCTGCTTTCACGTAACGCTCATTGTCGACAGGCACTTCCGAGACGTAGCCATTGATCCGTGCGCTGATCGCATTGATGTGGCCATCGACTTGTGCGTCATCAGTGTCTTCGTACGCGCTAAAATGCTGCCACGCGTAATAGGAGCCGGCGGCCACCGCGACCAAGGCGATTGATAACACGATCGCTCGAACGAGTGTTTTGCGCCTTCTACGTGGCGGCTTGGCACGAAAGGAGTCAGTTTGCCGGGTGCTTGCGGCTTCGGTTTCGGCAGCTGTAACGGTAGGCACGGCTATTTCACCTCCATGAAACTCTGAATTCGTTGTTTGGTAGATCCTAGTGCGCGGGCAAGTTCGACCTTCGACACGTTATGGGCATACAAGGCGGAGATCAAGTTATCGTTGGCGACGGCCACCGATCCCTGGGCTTGTACAACCTCGATGGTGTCGGTAACTCCGGACGCGAAGCGGTCTTGGGCTTGTGTTAAGGTCTGGTGCGCGAGATTGAGATTGCTCCTGGCGACTCGTAGCTGGTCGGCTGTCGACTGGATATCCAGCAAAGCGGCCCGGACTTGATAATCGATCTGGCCGCTAAGATCCGCCAGCTCATCCTGACGCTGCTTCAGTGCGGCCCGAGCTTGAACGATGTCTGCGCCGATTCGGCCACCGTCGAAAATAGGAAACTTCGCGAAAGCCTGAAACGTGAACGTTCGGTTTGAATTGCTGGGCGTCGTTCCGACGTCGCCGAAATCCCCGGCAACACCCACATTCGGGTAGCGCTCGGCACGGGCAGCACTCACGGAAGCATCGGCGGCTCGCACGGAGGCTTTGGCGCTCTGGAGATCGGCGCGCTGTCCGTAGGCCGTGCGCAGCGCCTCCTCCGCGGTCATCGCAGCTAGCGGCGAGTAGGGTTCTGTGTCGGCGACCGTAAACTGTTGGCCCGCTGGCAACCCGATCACTCTTCCCAAAGCGAGTTTGTCCTTGGCTACCTGATTTTCCTGTGTGATTAGTTGCTGTTGTTCCTGCTGTAACTCGACCTGAGCGCGCAGTACATCAATCGCCGCCGTCGTTCCGGCGCGTTTCTGGTTGGCGGTGCGGTCGTAGATGGCTTGATCGGTTTCTACCTGGGCCCGTAAGGCTTCGACGCGCGAAGCACCGGCGATCACCAGCAGGTAGGCATTGGCCACCGACTGCACCACCAAATCGTGAGCGTCTTTTAACGACAGTTGAGCGGCGCGCTCGCTCTCCCGGGCAGCGCGATAGCTCTTACTGAGGCTGTAATCGAAGACGCTGAAGGAAGCATAAGCGCGCGCATCCGTATAGTGGAACGGGCCGACGATCGTCGGAGTGGAGAAGCCGGGAAGCTGAAAATTGATCCCGCGCGTTTTCAGGTTGATCTGCTCGACGTTCTCGCTTATTTCTCCGTTCACTTGGGGCAGGAGTGAGCTCAGCGATCGTAGCCGATCAGCGCGCGCGCTTTCGCTCGCCTGTCCGCTGAGTAGCAGACCGAGGTTCGTGCGCAGGCCGCGATCGATGGCATCACGCAGTGTCAGCGAGAGGGGAGTGGGAGAAGCTACCCCCGTTGGAACGCTGCCTTGAAACTGACCCTGTTGTCCAAGGAGTGCTGGACCGGCGGACAACAATAGACAAGCAGCAGCGGAAATGATTCGCTTGGTGTCAGTGAGACTGATCATAATGGCTCCTTTCTGAAGCAACCCTCTGGGGAAATGAATTTCGTCCCATTGCAAATGCGCCGCCGCTTCGCGTGCTTCAATCAACGCGCCGGGTAGCCCGTGAAAATGTAGTCCTTGGTCTTCACGGCGGTGTGACACTGGTGGCAGACGTTCTTTGCAAAGGAAGCGCTTTCCCCGACCGGCTTGAACGCGGAAGACGCCGTGTCATAGGTGAACTCCGCATAGCCCCAGCCGTTGGTGTCCGGGAACCGTTTTGAGTCCTTCTCGATGAAGGCGATGGATTTGATAACGCCGGGAACATTGACCGGATACGGCGATTCCGGGTTGCTCTTTTTTGACCATTCGATCTTTGCCACAACCGAACCTTCCGGAAACGCATCTCCGTTGTTTGGGATGCCCTTCTTGTAGGCTTCGATCATCACGGGATTCGCCAGAATGACCTTAATGCCATCATTGGTCTGGCTCGGGGCCACGCTCTCCCAAGTCTCGTAGCCACGAAACTCGGAGAATGAGATGCCGTTCGGAGACAGCAGCGCGAACCGATCCTGCGCGGCGAATACCAACGTCGCCGCAAGGCAAAAGCAGAACGCGCCAAATACAGTTATGCTGACCTTATTACGTTTCATTTCGAATGTTCCTTTTTGTTAGGTGCTATTAATTTGCAGTGATAGCGATTGAGACGGATTCGGCGCTTATGAAGCGCCGAACTCTTTGAAGGCTCGGGGACTAGGCAGCTTTCCGAGCTGCGAGCAATTCCATCAATGCCTTGGCCGCAGTAGTCGACGAAGCCGGATTCTGGCCGGTCACGACTCGACCGTCAACTATCGCGAAGGGCACCCAGTCCGCTGCCTTCTCATAGATGCCGCCGATGCTCTTCAGCTCGTCCTCAACAAGGAAAGGCACGACATGGGTCAAACCGACCGCACCTTCTTCGCCATTGGTAAAGCCGGTTACGCGTTTGCCTTTGACGAGAGGCTGGCCTTCATACATCACGCGATGGAAGACACCCGGCGAATGACAGACCGCGGCCACGGTTTTGCCGGAGTTGTAGAAAGACTCGATCAACGCAATGGAATCCGGGTTATCAACGAGATCCCACATCGGACCGTGACCTCCCACGTAAAAGATGCTGTCGAAATCCTCCGACTTCATTTCGGAAAGCTTCAGTGTTTGAGATAGCTCATTCTGTGCTTTCTTGTCCTGTTTAAAGCGTGTCATCGCGGGAGTTTGCTCCTCCGGCAAATCGCTCTTAGGATCTATCGGGGGCTGTCCTCCTTTTGGCGAAGCCAGTGTCAGTTCAACACCAGCGTCCCGGAAGACAAAGTAGGGGGCTGCGAATTCCTCCAACCAGAAGCCGGTCTTGCGGCCAGTGTTGCCTAATTGATCGTGCGACGTTAGCACCATCAATATTTTCATGTTCGTTCTCCTTCTTTTCGAATGCGATCGCGGTTCAGCGATTGCTCATAGTTGTGCACGCAAGTCGCGCGCCACGGCGAAAATATAGAAACGAAAGACCAAAGTACAGGTGGTCGGACACCATTGTTCGCGGACCGACTCGGCGGGCCGACGGAACCCGGCCACGCCTCGACACGGACTGCTATCATTTCCCGCGTATGTTCCTTCTATCTTTCAGGTACCGCACACGGAACGCGTGGCATCAGATCTGCAAGGCAGTCACTTAGCATCCAATGGGACAGCTTCTATCAATCAACGTCGGGCTTCCTCGTGACGTGGCGTGGAAGGGCGAGAAAGTCCATACCGCGATTTGGAAACAGCCAGTGCAGGGCAAGATTGCAGTGCGTCGTCTGAATGTAGAGGGCGATGGCCAGGGGGATCTCGCTGGGCATGGAGGCGAAAACCGCGCGGTGATGGTGTATCAAATGGGCGCTTATCGCTACTGGGAGGCTCACCTCGGCCGCAACGATTTTTCATTCGGACAATTTGGTGAGAACTTCACGGTAGCTGGCTTACCCGATGATGAGGTTTGCATCGGCGACCGATATCGCATTGGAAGTGCGCTCTTCGAGGTCACTCAGCCGCGCGTCACATGCTATCGCGTGGGTATCAGAATGGCAGAGCCGGCAATGCCTGCTCTGCTCGTGTCACATCATCGGCCCGGCTTCTACTTTCGCGTTCTGGAGGAGGGTGAGGTTGGCGCTGGTGACGAGATCATCAAAGTGGCGGATGGCCCCGAACGTATCACAGTGGCCAAGATTGACGCCCTGCTGTATTTGCCAAATCCTTCGCACGAACAACTCGAAAGGTCGCTGCGAGTGCCAGCACTCAGCGCAGGCTGGAAAACGTCTTTGAAGGCGATTGCAGAGCAGAAGACCTCGGAGGGAGGGAATCCCGGGCTGAATGCCTCCAGCGGCCCGCCACCAGCCTGGCCAGGTTTTCGGCCATTACGCGTAGCCAGAGTAGATCGAGAAGTTGTCAATGTGGTCTCGTTGTCCATCGAACAAACGGACGGTGCGCCTCTGCCGGCAGCTTTACCCGGACAGTTTCTCGTTCTACGGTTGCGTACAACACCCAACGGCCCAATGCTGCTCCGGAATTACTCGATGTCCGGCACACCCGGCGCCGCCACCTATCGGGTAAGCGTCAAGCGCGAGACGAACGGGGTTGTCAGCTCCTATCTTTGCGATCACGTACACGCGGCCGATATTTTGGAAGTCAGCGCGCCTCGGGGCGGTTTTATTCTGAAATCCGGCGATACTCCAGTCGTCCTGCTCAGTGCCGGGATTGGGGCAACTCCCGTGCTCGCCATGTTGCACTCGCTTTCGTCGACCGCCTCGCGTCGTGAGATCTGGTGGATCTACGGAGCGCGTAACCGCGCCGAGCACCCGTTTGCAAAGGAATCGCGTGGACTCCTGAAAACGCTCGTAAACAGCCGAAGCCATATTGTCTACAGTAAGCCCGATTCAGAGGATGAACCCGGCGTGGATTACGACTCAGTTGGGCATGTGGACACGCCGCTACTCGATCGGCTGGGTGTAACTCGCGATGCCGATTTCTACCTATGCGGTCCGCCATCGTTCCTCCGCGACATGACTGCGGGCTTGAAGACATGGGGCGTCGATTCCACACGAATTCGCCTGGAGGTGTTTGGTCCGGAGGCGCCAATCACACCAGGAATTGCGCGATCCTCCATCCCGCCGGTTCACGCTCCTGCAGGGGAACCCGGCACCGGACCACAGATTTCATTTACACGAAGCGGGCTCACCGTTCCGTGGGATTCACGCTTTTCCAGTTTGCTGGAACTTGCAGAAGCGTGCGACGTTCCCGCACAGTGGTCATGCCGGACAGGCGTCTGCCATACCTGCGAGTGCGCACTGATCGGAGGAACTGTCGACTATGAGCCTGATCCACTCGACCCTCCAGCCAGGGGCAACGTGCTGATCTGCTGTTCAAGACCATCGGGCGATGTCGAAGTTGATCTCTGATTGTAAGACCAACAAGGCGTGTACTGTTTCGAGTGACGCGAAAGTAATTCTTCACCGTCTCTCTACTGCTCGCGCAATACGGCGGCGCTGCGGGCGTTCACTCCTGTCCGGCGTCAACCATGCTTCAATACTCGACGGGCTCCATCATTAGCGGCGAGAGTGGAAGTTGCTACTGCTGATCCGAACACTGAGTGAATTCCTGCTCAGCGTGTCGCCTACGTGTCTCACTTCTCTGTGGCGCTATTGCGGAGCCTCGGCAAAACGACTGAACCAAGCTATCGCGCTGTACTTCTGCATCGTGATTTCCGGCGCCTTTCCAATTAGGGGCAACACTCCAGCATGCGCGGGGAAGAATTCGCATAGAGTCGGGCGTGCCAGGCTTCTTATGACCGGCGACAACGATCGCCGGGTTCAGCGCCGCTAGCTTGTCTGGCGCCGTGATCCAATTCTTTCGGCTCTCGGGGTGGTGTCGCCGACATACACGCCGCATTGGATTCTTCAAGGGAAGATCGGCAGAAGCGTGTGCGCCGATGGGAGGTGGGATTGGTATCTTGCCGCACTTGCCTCCCATCAGCGGCACCTTAATTGACCCAGACGCGCGACGATGAGTCTACCGGACTCACGTACGATCGACACCAAAGTAGGAATCGGAAGCGCCCCACCGATCGAAAAGCACGATGGGGCCGGGCAGCCTCACTGGTTAGTAACGAACACTCGATTCAACGGAAGGATGGGGCAGCAGCCGCCTCTTTGCCAACTCGCATCTTCTCCCCGTTGAGTGCCAGTAGAAGAAGTTTCAGAAGCGCCTCGTCAGAGAATGGGTTCTGACCTGAGATCAACTCGCGATCTTGAAGGACGTAGCTCTTCCAGGGAGCGACCACACTGACTTCACCGCCCGCAGTACGCAAGGCGAAGTCCGGGTAGAAGAGAACCTTTCCACCAATCTCAAGCGGCTCCCGCTGCTGTTCTTCCGCCGTCGAAAAGATAGTCATCTTATACCCGGAATAGATCCAATCTTGAGCCTTTGCGCGCGCTCCCGCGGCATCGCCCGCACTCAGCGCGGCAACCACCTCCGTCGAATTCGGAAGAGCCGAAAGTAGTGAAATTGGGCCATGGCAGAGCACTGCCGTCGGCTTGGATGTTTTATGAAAGTGTCTCATCACGGTGCCAGCGTTGGGATCATCGAGAAGATCCATCATCGGGCCATGGCCACCGGGGACGAAAACAGCGTCATATTGATCCAGGCCCGATGCGATGACATCCGAGATGCGAGTTGGATTTTTGAGCCCAGTAAGGCTCTCGCGGAATTTGAGATAGTCCTGAAGTCTAGCCTCGTCCCCGCCAAAGAAATCGGCGACAGCTGAATGGACATCCATTTGGGGCGTGTTGCCTTTCGGGTTGGCGAAAGTGATTTCGTAGCCTTCCTTCATCAGGGCGCGAACTGGAACCGTGAGCTCATTGAGATAGTAGCCAGCGCCGGCATAAACCTTGCCATCTTGCAAAGGCAAGCCGTGACCGCTCGAGACTAGCACTAAGACTTTTCCTTTTGTTTTCATTTTGTTTCCTCTCTGACTTCGAATCTATTTCCCGAGACCTTAGCTTGTGCAGAGCAAACCAATTTACGAAGGCGTCGGCCTCAGCCACCGTCACCATCGCGTCTACCTGCACCGCACTGATTGTTCAAGGCAACATTGCCCAAAGCACCCCATCCAGCGGGGGCGTTAACCGTACTTAAGATCGGTGCTCTGTCCGACTTCGATGATGTAGCCGTCAGGATCGCGGATGTAGCAGCGAATCTCGCCGTACCTTGGTATCGGTTCCGTAATGAACTCCGCTCCTCGACTTTTCCATAATTTGTAGCAGGCCTGAATATCCGCAACGCGGATATTCATAAAGCCGTTGATGTTGTTCGGGTCGGGAGTGCTGAGCGTTACCGTCGGCTTGTCGGGAGTCGGCCCGCCCCCGACGTTCAGAAGCAGCCAGGTATTCGCGATCTGAATGTACGCCGGCGCGCCGCTGCTGTCGCCTGTGCTCAGAACGCGACCGCCAAAAACCTTTTCGTACCAGCGAGCCGATCGGTCAATATCGGCGACGGTGAGAAAGTGTGCAACGCTGAACCCTTCCCGTGGGGGCATCTCA
>CBAAAA010000159.1:0-9555 GCA_964658695.1 uncultured Solirubrobacteraceae bacterium
CGCTCTCTCGCGAACGCTACGACGAAGAGGCACTCGCCAGCATCAAGCGCGTGCAGGGCACGTATGCGTGGAACGCTCTCTATCAGGGCGCTCCCGCTCCGCCCGAAGGCCTCATGCTGCGGCGTGACTACTGGCGCTACTGGAAGGCCGGCGAGCTGCCGAAGTTTGAACTGATTGTGGTTTCGCTCGACGCTGCCTTCAAATCCACCTCGGACTCCGATCAAGTGGCCCTGCATGTCTGGGGGTTTGTCGGATCCCGCGGCTACTGTCTCGCGCGCAAGTGCGAACGCATGGGATACACCGCGACCAAGGCCGAAGCCTTGCATCTCTGCCTGCAGTTCCGGGCCCACGTGCTGCTTATCGAGGACAAGGCCAATGGCTCGGCAGTGATCGAAGAACTAAGCCGCACCATGGGCGGCAAAGTCTCAGTGCTGGCCATTCAGTCTGCTGGCGGCAAGTTGGCCCGGGCCTGGCCGTTCTCGGCCGACCTCGAGGCCGGGAACGCTTTACTCCCGGAAGAGGCTCCATGGTCCGGAGAGATCGTCGAATACGCGGCGAAGTTCCCCACCTCTCCGATGGACCACGATATCGACGCCATGACACAGGCATTCAACTGGCGCCGCGAAAACATGCACGGCCTTTTCGACTACTACGAAAAGGAAACTACTAAGCTGCTCGACAGGTTGAAAGGAAATCTATTGGCTCCTCTCCAGAAAATCCAAGTTGCGGTGGAAACGCCGCGTTGCCCGGACTGTAGCAGTGTGTCCGTGACAAAGACCCAGTCCGATCCCGAAACCGGAGCCACCTGGTGCTGTAACCAGTGCAGCCGGCAGTGGCAGGACGGCGCGGTTCCCCCAGAGAAGCCTACCGGCGGCCGGACCATTCCGTGGTTGCAGTGAGCCAGTTGATCCCGCTCGTCTCGGTTCGTCTGGAAGGGCTCGCGCTCTTTAATGCCTATGCGGTTTCGCTTGGTTATTGGTATCGCTGCCATGTGGACTTCCTGGCCGAGGGCTGCTATGCGACGTTGTCCGTCATGCTGTGCGCCAGTTAATCCGACAGTTATAAAAGTCTACAATTAGGCTTGTCGAAGATTACGGCGCGTATCGCAAGTCTGCTACAGGGCGTGGCCGCTGTACCGGTCGGGTACCTGCGCCGCTGGATCTTTTTCCGCTTTACCCACATCGACCAGAACGCCAAGTGCCCGGGCTGCGGGTTCCGTCGCGGCAGGATCGAATGCCGGCCGGATGCTCGGCAAATGATGCATATCTGTCTGGTGTGTGGCGCAATCTGGGGCGAGTCGTTCGTGGTTGATCCGGCTGTCTGGCTGGGCCCACCAAAGTAAAAGAGCCCGGTTGCCCGGGCCCACAAAAGGATAAACAAAACGTCACGAATGACGAAGTGTTCGCCTCTAGTTTAGCAATGTATGGCTGGCCAACTCATCAAACCACCGCAACAGGTACTGATGCCGGTACCGTTACGGCCTGCGGCGATCCGCAACATCTCGCAGACCGACTGGTTCGGGCCGCTGGAGCCGATGCGCCCCACAGCGCCCTTCGGCACGCAGCCGCGCCAGTTTGAATTCGACCCCGGCCAGAATCTCATCTGGCAGCCGCGCGCAGACGAACCCATCAGCTTCCAGGACCTGATCTACATGGCCGACAACTGCGACCTGGTGCGCGTCGTCATCGAAGCCCTGAAGGATCAAATCTGCCTGCGGCCTTGGCAGATCCGTGTCGCCTCGATGCCAGGCGAAACACAGAAACAACGGGCCATCCGCACACGCCAAGATCCGCGTGTGGAGAAATGGACGAACTTCTTTAGCTGGCCGAATCCCGATCAATGCTGGACCGACTTCCTGCGAATGGTGCTCGAGGATCTGTTTGTGTTGGATGCACCGTGCTATGCTCCCGACGTGGAAGTGTTAACCCGCCGCGGTTGGCTCCGTTTCGAAGACACCTATGAAGATGATGAGTTTGCGAGCCGCTCAGAATCCGGCACGTTCGAGTGGCAGAAGCCGACTAGCTTTATCAAGAAGAAACATCGCGGGGAACTGGTTCACTTCACCGGCCGAACGACCGACATACTGGTCACGCCAAACCACAACATGCTGGCCGCCCCAGCAACATCTTCGCTCTACAAAGCCACAACTCCCGCCTGCACATGGACGCCAGAAAAAGGCCACGGCAATCCCGGCAAGCCGCGTGATATCCGTTACTCCTTTGTGCCTGCCGACGAACTGGAAGCCAATTTAGGCAACCGCGTTTACCCGGCTACCAGTTCGTGGCTTGCTGAGGACCTGCCCACGTTTCATTTGGAGATTCCCCGCAATTATCCACAAAACAGATTCGATCAGTTCGAGTTTGATTGTTCGGGCGACGATTTCTTTGCATTCATGGGGATGTGGCTGGCGGAGGGTTCCGTATGTGAGTGTGAAGTGAGGCCGAAAAACCAAAGGTCTGCATATTTAGCAAGGTCCATTGACATTAGTCAGCTCGAATCAAGCAAAGGTTTTAATCTATTTGGGGCCCTACTGAAGCGTATTCGTGGTGTGCACTTTCGGTATAACAAGAAGACTTTCAGCTTCCAGAACCGCGCTCTCTTTGACTATCTGAAACAATTCGGCCACGCCGTAGAGAAATTCATTCCTGACATCATCAAGGATGGATCAGAACGTCAGATCCGAATCTTCCTCGAATATTTCACGCTAGGCGATGGGCATTATCGAAAGCATAAGCCTAAGACGTTGGAGAATGCCGCCTTTACGACTGGTTCTCGCCGGCTTGCCGACGATCTTCAGGAGTTGTGTCAGAAGGCGGGATTGAGTGCAAGCATTCGGCCCCATGACAGCAAGGGGGGCAAGATCCGTGGCCGCGCTATCAATGCTAGCAAAGGATTTCGCGTCTACGTCCGCGCTTCAGAGCGCGTGCTCTATCGAAAGGCCGAACGAATCCCCTACTCTGGTCCGGTTTATTGCGTGGACGTTCCGAACCACACGCTGTATGTTCGCCGTAACGGCTATCCGATGTGGTGTGGAAACTGTATCTTGTTACAGCGCACACGCGGCGGAAAGATCGGGGCCTTGCGTGTCATCGATGGGCAGACCATCACGCGGTTGATCGACGAGAACGGCTTCACGCCAGAACCGCCGGATCCTGCCTACCAGCAGATTTTGTACGGCCAGCCGGCAGTCGAATTAACCACCGACGATCTGATCTACCGGCCACGCAATCAGCGTGCAAGAAAAATGTACGGCATGTCGCCGGTAGAGCAGGTGATGCTGACGCTCAACATCGCATTGCGCAAAATGCGTTTCTCGTTGAACTATTACACCGAAGGAAACGTCCCGGAAGCGCTCTACACAATGCCGGCGAGTGTGACCTCCGATCGTATTGCGGAGTTTCAGGGATGGTTCGATCTACAGATGGCGGGCAACCTCGCCAATCGTCGACGCATCTGGTTTATTCCTGGCGATGACAAGGGCGTGAACCGGCTTCACTTCACGAAAGAGGCAATCCTCAAAGACGAGGCTGATGAGTGGTTCGCGCGCATCATCTGCTTTGCCTTTCGAGTGAGTCCCAAAGAACTCGTGAAAGCCATGAACCGGGCCACTAGCGTCGAATCGCAGGACTCCGCCGAAGAGATGGGCGTCCATGTGATGTGTAACTGGGTCACCGAAACGGTCAACTTCATCATCCAGCGCAAAGGCGGCGATCCGGATATCGAGTTCACCTTCAATCAGAAACGGGAAGCCGATGTCCTCAAACAGGCACAGGCGGACAAGATTTACATCGACTCCGGCATTCGAAACCGGAACGAAGTACGAGACGATCTCGGAGAAAATCCAAGCGAGGATCCGGATGCGGACATACTCGGCATCACGACTCAAATGGGATTCATTCCTCTAGCCTTAGCCCAACAACAGGAAGACAACCGTCAACAGGAAGCACTGGCGCAGCAGTCAGCTGCAGCCAATCCTGAGCCCAAGCCGGCCGCCGCTGCCGCTAGCAAGCTCCTGAAGGCGGCAGTGATCAGCGGCCTGGTGGACACCAACCGGTCGCTGGACCTGGAAACCACGGTAGCGGACTTTCTGCAGTCGGCAGGCGAGATCGCCGTCAAGCATGTGGAAGCGTATCTGAACAAAGCCGCCGGGGATCCTGCCATCAACAAGCTGCTCGACGCCATTGACAACGACACGCCCTGGGACGATCTGGTGACTCCGGTGGCGCACTCCCTGTTCTTCGCTGCCGGCGTCGGCGTGACGACCGGGGTGGGGCAACTGCAGATCTCTAACGTAGGATTGATCTCTTCCGCTAGCGAGAGCGCGCAGAGGTATTCGAATCAGCGCGCAGCAGAACTCGTCGGTCGACGCTGGCAAAACGGCAAGCTGGTGGAGAATCCGAAGGCCGTGTGGCGCATCGACAAAACCACGCGCTTCGAACTGCGGGATCTGATTCAAAAAGCTTTCAGCGAAGACACGCCGCTCACCAAACTGACACAGCAAATTCGCGAGGCCGGGGCCTTCTCCGCCGCCCGCGCCAAGATGATCGCCGTTACTGAGATCACCAAGGCGCAGAGCATGGGGCAGCTCGGGGTGTGGAAGTCCATGGGCACTGTCAAAACGGTGCGCTGGATTGCCGGCGGCCCGGATCC
Source organism: uncultured Solirubrobacteraceae bacterium (assembly GCA_964658695.1). Taxonomy (GTDB): domain Bacteria; phylum Acidobacteriota; class Terriglobia; order Bryobacterales; family Bryobacteraceae; genus Bog-105. The sequence continues at coordinate 4,651 of CBAAAA010000159.1, forward strand.
CTGCGAAGAGTGTCTGCTCAACCAGGCGTCCGGACCCGTTGAAATCGGGAAGGCATTTCCGAGTGGCGATGTTACCCCTGGCGCGCACCCGTTGTGCCGGTGCTCACTCACTCCAGCCGAGCTGAATTAACCCTCTCTGAATCGATGATGTGCTGGATCTTGACGAAGACGAAGACGTGGGGATTGGCCCGCTCGCGTGGCTGTGCTCCATCGACGTCATGCACGGCGGCCGCGTCGATCACGAATTGGCCCTAAGTAGAAAAGGAAGCGCATGGCTGAACAATTTGCGAATCATCCCGGAACAACGCTAGCCGCAGCGATCACAACGACGGCCCGACCGGTGACGTTCTTCATTGCCAGCGCGGCGAATCTGCCAACCAGCGGCAATTTCCGCATGCTGATCGATAGCGAGATCTTTCTCATTACGGCGATCAGCGGCACGTCATTGACAGGGAGCAACGTCGAAGGGACGGCGGCTGCCACTCACGTGAGCGGCACGGCGGCCGGGCATATCTTAACCGCCGGTGGACTGACTCAATTAGAAGCCGATACCCAGGCCCAGGCGCTGGCCGCCAATGTCCAGGTGGCCCCGCATGCCAATCGTGCCAGCCTTCCGGCCTCCAACTATGCCAATGGCACCATCTTTTTCGAGACCGACCGGAACGCCTTGTACATGGTAGTCAATGGCCTGTGGATCTGGGTCGCTGGACTGATGGTCGTCTCGTCAGCCTTGCAACCAAGCGATCTCGGCACAAGCGATATCGGATTCACCTGTGTTGATACAGACACCCAGGAGCTACAGACTTGGACGGGTCTGACGTGGGTGACGATTACGGCGGCGTGGGAATAGTAGGATCAAGCCACGCGCTGTAGGCCCGTCCCGTCTTCCCGGATGCGCCAACTACCCGCCAGGTCCTGTTGAGTACAGATCACTTGAATGGCGGTCATGATCGAGTTATTGAAGCTGGCTTGCAGTTTGTCAAAGAACCCTCGTTCTTTCTCGGTAAACACGTAAGCAGTCGAATCCGAAGAAATCGCCTCTGGTGCTGGGCCGTTAGTGGCCGGTTTTGCGTCAACGGGCGTCCCGCCGTTGGTGAGTTGTGAATCCATTCTTAGACAGTAACGCGAAAGAAGGTAAGTTATGGCTTGGCCTAATGTAGTCAGTGGACAACCGATGCTCGCGAGCGTTTTTAACGCTCTATCGAGTTCGGTCCAATCATGGCAAGGAAATGTCAGCGCAGCCGGGTACAGTCTTAATGACGTATTCGGGACTGGTTTCCATACTCCGAACGCCACCTGGCAGGAGTTTCGTGTCAGCGCAGCGACAGGCGGATCGCAAGCGCTCGATACGTTGTTGTTGCAATACAATACCCGAACGACCGGTGGCGGTTCCGATGCCTGGGTCAGCGTCTTTACGGTTGGTTTCAGTGGCGTCACGGTCAACTCGGCTATCAACTTTGCGGGTGCGGTCACTGGCTTGGCGGGGTTGCCCAATTCGACCCTGGCGAATAGTTCGGTTACGGTCAATGTCGGGAGTGGCTTAACAACTACTTCACCGTCGATTGCACTGGGAGCATCCTCCACCCTCAATCTGGCGGCGACCGTGCCGACCAGTGTTGTCGGTGACACCAATGTCACCGCCTCGATTGCAAGTAACGTCCTGACGATCGCATGGGCCGGAACTCTCGCGAAGTCGCGGCAGTATGCGGGCACCGCCTATACCGATCAGGCGAACACGTTCGGAGCTGGCCTCAAGCAGGTATTTACAGCCAGCGCAGTGGCAGCGGGTTTGAACTTAGCCAGTGTCACCGCGGATCCGAGCGGCACGGCAACCGGCGATCTCTGGTTCCGTTCGGACCTTTCGCAAGTCAGCCTGTATAACGGCACGACGGTAAAACGGTTGGCAACCGCCGATCAGATTCCGTCTGTTCCAGTAGCCAGTGTCTTTGGCAGGACAGGAGTGGTCGTCGCTACCGCGAACGACTATTCGTTCTCCCTCTTAAGCGGTTCGGCGACTCTCGCCCAACTGCCCACCATTCCCGCCTCGCAGACCTCCGGCTTCGGATCAGCGGCCCTGCTGAACTCGGCAGTAGCGAACGGGGTGGCCACACTCGACGGCAGTGGGAAACTCACCACCGCGCAAATTCCTGCTTCGTTAGTCGGCGCAGTTGTCTATCAGGGCGTTTGGAATGCGGCGACCAATACCCCGGCCCTCGCTTCCGGGACCGGGACCAAAGGCTTTTACTACAAAGTCTCCACTCCCGGCACCATCACGATCGATGGCATCAACTCCTGGAACCTGGGCGACACCATCATCTTCGATGGCACGAATTGGGATAAGATCGACGGCCAGGCCATCGAAGTCGTTTCGGTGTTTGGGCGTTCGGGTTCAGTCGTTGCAGCGGCGAACGATTACTCCTTTGCGCAGCTCAGCGGCACTGCCAGCAATGCCCAGCTTGCCAATTCCGCCGTGACCGTGACGGCCGGGGCCGGCTTAGCGACCACCTCATCATCGATCAGTCTGGGCGCCAGCACAACGCTGTCCGTCCAGGAGCCAGTCAATGCGCAGACCGGCACGACGTATACCTTCCTCTCTACCGATCAAAGCAAGCTGGTGACGATCAATAACGCGGCCTCGATTGCGGGAACATTGCCCCTCTTCAGCAATGGATGGTTTACCGATGTGGTCAATCTGGGTGTTGGCACGTTTACAATCACCCCAGCCAGTGGCACCATCGGCGGGGGCTCTACCTTGGCGATCGCCACCGGTCAGAGCGCTCGGATTGTCGTAGACGGGACAAACGCTCAAATCGTTCTGAAGAGCGGCGGCACGGGAGTCTGGGGTTAACACCTCAGCGACCACAACAAAGAGAGAAAGGGAATCAATATGGCCTGGCCTACTGTGAACAGCGGACAGTTAATGACGGCGGCGCAGTATAACGTCTTGTCGGCGGCGATAGCGACGTGGGCTGGGAATGTCGATGGCAGCGGATTCACTCTGAGCAATGTGGTGATCGCGGGCACGGCGACGAGCGTGGCGGCGGGGACAGCGGGAGCTGTCCTCTACCAATCTGCTCCCAATGTGTCCGCATTCCTGGCCGGCAACACGGCCGCCACAGACATGGTGCTGGTCTCGCATGGGAACGGAACGACAGCCTCGCCGCCGACGTTCACCAATGCACCCGCCTTGAGCCTGGCCAATATGACCGGGGTTCCCACCGCGATGGGAACGATACCCATTACGCAAGGGGGAACCGGGCAGATCACAGGCCCCGCAGCGTTGACGGCTTTAGGAGCCGGATCAGCCGCTCTGCTCACAGCAGGCGTGGCCAATGGGGCAGCCACTCTGGATGCGACTGGTCATCTGACGAGTGCGCAGATCCCCGCCTCCTTGGTGGGCGCAGTCGTCTACCAGGGAACCTGGGATGCCGCTGCGAATAGCCCCGCTCTGGTCTCAGGGACAGGCACCAAGGGTTTCTATTACAAGGTTTCGACTGCAGGGACGTCCACGATCGATGGCATCAGTCAGTGGAATCTGGGCGACACCATCATCTTCGATGGAACCGTCTGGGATAAGATCGACGGCCAAGCTATTGAAGTCGTTTCCGTGTTTGGGCGATCCAATGCAGTCGTAGCGGTCAGCGCAGACTATGCGACGTTTTATGATTCTCTCGGAGCCGCCACCAGCGCGGTGTCTGCGATCCCCACAGCATCTAGCTCTACGGCGCGCGGATTACTGACTTCGACCGACTGGACTACTTTCAATTCCAAGCAGCCGTTGCTGACACTGGGGAATTTAACCGAGGCCACCTCCTCCGTCCTCACCATATCGGGGGGCTCTGCAGCGATTGTGGGCTCCGGCCTCAGCATCACCGTGGCCAAGGCGAGCTCCAGCGCCAGCGGCTATCTGAGTGCTGCGGATTGGACCTCCTTTAACTCCAAGGCAGGCGCTCTCACCGGCCAGGCCCTGACGGAATCCACGAGCGCCGTCCTCACGATCACCGGCGGGTCCGCGTCTCTACTGTCTGCGACCTCGATCACTGTCAAGCAGGCGAGCGCGACACAGGCAGGGTATTTAGGATCAGCGGATTGGACCACCTTTAATTCAAAGATCGGCGCCATCACGGTGACGAGCGACACCAACGTGTTGGGATCCGTTTCGGGGGGAGCGATTACCCTCGGCTGGAGTGGCACGCTGGCGGCCGGCCGACTCAATCCTCAAGTGGTGCAGGCGGTTACCAACGACACCAATATCACCGGAACAGTGAACGCCCAGATTTTAGCGCTGGGGTTTGCCGGGACTCTCGCTCCTGGGCGCTTGAACAGCAATGTCGTGCAATCGGTTACCAACGACACGAACGTGACCGGCACGATTGCCGCGCAAGTTCTGACGCTCGGCTTCACCGGAACACTGGCGAAGGCGCGGCTGTTCGCCACAACGGTCTACACGGATCAGGCGAATACCTTTGGCGCATTCCCGCAAGTGTTCAGCGGGGCAGTGACTCATTCCACATCGACTCTACTCAGTGGGGTAGCGACGTTTACGGTCGCTCCCGTCTTCACCGATCAGCCCAATTCACGGCTGGCACTGGGGCTCGGATCAGCCGCTGTTCTGAATGCGGCCGTCGCCAACGGTGCAGCCACTCTCGATAGCAGTGGACGCCTCACTGCCGCCCAGATCCCGGCGGCCCTCGTGGGCGCAGTCGTCTTCCAGGGAACGTGGAATGCGTCGACCAATTCTCCGGCGCTGGTCTCAGGGACAGGCACCAAAGGCTTTTACTACAAGGTCTCGACCGCAGGGACAACAACGATTGATGGCAATAGTTCCTGGGGCCTGGGCGACACCATCATTTTCGATGGAACGGTCTGGGACAAGATCGACGGCCAGGCGGTAGAAGTCGTCAC
>CBAAAA010000160.1:0-9552 GCA_964658695.1 uncultured Solirubrobacteraceae bacterium
TCCATGGTCTTCTTGTGCCTGTGCCGCGGTGGCTTCGAGCTCGGTGGCGCGCCGGCCGGCCAGAAAGACCTGATAGCCATCGGCGGCCAGGGCGAGCGCGACTTCACGACCGATTCCACTTCCCGCACCGGTGACCAGAGCGTGACGGGGTTTTGCGTGCATTTTGTGATTATGGTACACGGTTCGGACGAAGTTAGCGGATATGGGGATAGCTTGTCTGCCGTTGCCACGTTCTCAATCCAACCGGACTCAGGCTCTCTTCCGGGGCCGACCGCCCTTAGCGCCATTGGCTCGAGCTGCACCAGCTTTGGCGACGCTCGTAACGCTGCCCCCGGCCCTGCCCAGTTCCGACATCCACCGCCTGGTTCCGAACACACCTTTCACTAAGGCCGGTACGAAGAGATCGACATCCAGGTCTTCCCAGTGCAGGCCGCGTCCCAGGATTTCGACCTTTGCCAACTGCGCCTTGGTAGCATTCTCAAGACCCTGAAGCTTCTCACGTTGTAAGACAAGGCGCGTATTATCGCTCAGATGGACAATGTAGATGTCGTATTGAGCCACGTAGCGGACTGACTCAGGGCGTGGTTCGTGGTCCACACCCGCTGCTTTACCCCGAGCTACGGCCGCATCGATATCGGCATCGGTGCTGAGTACGTTACCCTTCATGTGTTTGGCATTCGTCGGCAGAATCACATCTTTCCGATCAGACAACGCGACACCGCCATCGTCCAGAAGATCTAGGATGACTTTGATGTTTTCGGAAAGCCCGTGAACATGACGCGGGTGGTGATCCTTTGGGTAGGCGACAAATCCATTTGAACCAAAGCGCAACGAGCCCACAACAGATGGTAACGTAAACCGTCGTTTGGGTTATTTTAATCTCCCGCGCTTATGCACAATCTCGCGCGCTTTCCTCTTCAGCCAATGCCTTGATGTATCTTCACGGAGGAGAATCTATGTTTAATCCGTGGCAATATCTGGCAGGCTTCAAGGTTAGCCGATGGTTCGCTCTCTTGCTTGCGCTCTCCGCTTCCCCTTTGGCCTTCGCTCAGGATACGGAGTTCGCGCCTAAGAATCAGTTGATCCCGGCGCCGGGGTGTCTGGCGCTGAAGCCGGGGTGGGAAGGAGGATATACGCCGTGCGATCCCGGAACACATGAGGCGTGGTTAAAGGACATCCGTCACTGGCGGGCGGAGCGTCGGATACGCATCGGCTACAGTGGCGCACGCTATGAGGAACCGGCGCTGCAATGGATCCAGAGTAGTTTCATTCAGCCGCAGATGATGGTTCATGACCGCTACTTTTACGATCCGATTTCCGGAAAGTACACAGTGGACCAGTATCTGGATGATCTTCTGAAGCGCTATGGCGGAATCGAGGCTGTGCTGATCTGGCCGACGTATCCGAACATGGGAATCGATGCTCGCAATCAGCATGACCTGATTCGCTGTATGCCGGGCGGGGTTGCGGGCGTGAAGCAGATGATTGCTGATTTTCACCGGCGCGGCGTGCGTGTGCTGTTTCCGATGATGATGTGGGATCAAGGAACGCGCGATCCTGGTAAATCTTGGCCGCAAGCGATCGCGGAGCTGATGAAGGAGACCGGCGCAGACGGCATCAATGGCGATACGCAAGACGGTGTGCCACTGGCGTTTTTCGAAGCGGCGAAAGCGGTCGGGCATCCACTGGCATTCCAGCCTGAAGGCAGCCCGTCGGACGAGGCGCTGGCCTGGAACGTGATGACCTGGGGCCAATATGAAGGGCAATTTCATTTCGTTCCCGGCGTGGACCGGTTTCGCTGGCTGGAAGGGCGGCACATGGTGAACATCTCAGACCGATGGAACCGAAGCAAGACAGATGACCTGCAATATGCATTCTTCAACGGCGAAGGCTGGGAGAGTTGGGAAAACATCTGGGGCATTTGGAACGGCATCACGCCACGTGACGCCGAAGCGACCCGGCGGGTAGCGACCATGGAACGAGGCATTGCGCCGTTCTTCGCCAGCGAGGAGTGGGAGCCTTTTTACCCGATGCATCACTATGGCGTGTACGCAAGCCGTTGGCCGGCCGGTCAACAAACGGTATGGACGATAGTTAATCGGAACGAATACGCCATCGACGGCCGACAGATTTCCATTCCGGCAAGAGATGGGACCCGCTACTTCGACCTGTATCACGGAGTGGAGTTGAAGCCGGATCCTGAAGGCACAACGGCGGTTCTCTCGTTTTCACTGGAAGCGCACGGTTTCGGTGCTGTACTCGCCACAGCGGGCGAGCCGGACAGCGAGTTACGTACCCTCATCTCGACTATGAGTAAAATCGCGGCCTCGCCACTCTCGAGTTACTCGAACGAATGGAAGAATTTGCCGCAGCAGCTGGTTCAAATCGACGCAACAGAGCACAAAGCGAGCGTTCCAGAGGGCATGGTTCCCATCACAGGCGGAGATTACGTCTTCAAGGTAGAAGGAATTGAGATCGAGGGGTCGGACGACATCGGGGTGGATGTTCAGTATTCATGGGAAGATTCGCCGCGACGCTTTCATGAACATCGGATGCAGATCAAGCCGTTTTACATGGATAAGTATCCCGTCACTAACTCGCAGTTCAGTAAGTTCCTCCAAGCGACAAGTTACCGGCCCAAGGACGATCTGAATTTCCTGCATGACTGGAAGAACGGAACATACCCGGACGGGTGGGCCAACAAGCCGGTCACCTGGGTGTCCCTTGAAGATGCGCGGGCTTATGCGAAATGGGCGGGCAAACGGATTCCTCATGAGTGGGAATGGCAGTTTGCGGCGCAGGGATCAGACCATCGCATCTATCCATGGGGAAACGCGTGGAATCCATCGGTCGTTCCGACGCCGGACCGAGGGCGGACGCTGCGCGGCCCGGACGATGTCGACGCGCACCCGGCCGGCGGCAGTCCCTTCGGGGTGGTCGATCTGATAGGCAACGTGTGGCAATGGACAGACGAATACACCGACGAACATACACGGGCAGGAGTGGTGCGCGGCGGGTCTTATTATCAACCGCAAGGCTCGATCTGGTACTTTCCGCAAGCGTATCGCAACGACCAGCATGGCAAGCTGCTGCTGATGGCGCCGAGTTACGATCGTGCCGCCACGCTCGGCTTCCGCTGTGTGGTTGATGCGCAGTAATGCCTACGTTAGGGTCACAGACTGGCCGTTCTTCAGCACCAGAAATGAATCATCGGGCGAACATTCGCGGAGCAGCCTGGCGGGCGTATCGAGGCCTTCATCGCTCAGCTGAAAAGTGCCGTGGTGGATGGCGATGCTGGTCTTCGACTCCAGGATCTGATGAGCTTCGACGGCCTCATCGGGGCCCATATGGATTGGCGACATAAACCAGCGGGGCTCGTATGCGCCGATCGGCAAAAACGAGAGTCGCGGCGCTCCGAACTGCTCGCGGATGTTTGCAAAGTGAGGGCCGAAACCAGTGTCACCGGCGAAATAGGTGACGGCGCCAACCTTTTCGATGACGTAGCCGCACCATAACGTGCGATTCCGATCTGAAATTCCGCGCGCTGAAAAGTGAAGTGCCGGTACACTGTTGATGCTGGTTCCGGAGAGCGAAAACGACTCGCCCCAATCCAGTTCATCGACCGGACCAATTGCATATGACTTCAGCAGCCGGGCGACGCCGGTCGGAACGATAAATCGCGATTCTTTCCGGTCGGCGAGACCCCGCAGTGTGGCTAGATCCAGATGATCGTAGTGATTGTGGGTGAGAAGCACCAGATCGATGCGGGGAAGATCCTCCCATTTAACCCCCGGCTTGCGGCGACGTTGTGGACCGATCCATTGGAACGGACTCGCTCGCTTTGACCAGATGGGATCGGTCAATATGTTCAACCCGCTCTGCTGGAGCAGCACCGTGGAGTGATTGATCAGAGTGACGTGAAGCTGATTGCCTGACAGGGTTGCCGGCGGCTTGGATGGCTCGACGTCCGAAACGAAACGCGGAGACTCTTCGGGCCGGGTCTTCAATTTCCAGCGAAAAACATCGAGAAGGCCGCGCGCCTGAGGTGAATCCGGGTTAAAAAAACGCTTTCCGTCAAAGTGACTGTTAGGCGGAGAAGCGACAACGGCGTGGTGCACGACTCCTATTTACGCACAGTGCCGCAAACGTCGAGGTTATTGTGCCTTGGGAGCGGTGGACGGCTCCGGGTTTACCGAGACGTCTGTGAATAGGGCTGTTTCCGATGCGGCGGCGTTATGGGCGCACACCGCAAGTCCTACCAGGACCGGGTTCTGAAACGAGACCTCGGTGTTCGCAATCTTCTTCGGCTCGGAACCGTCCTTGCCGACGTACATGTAAATCTTGACGCCCGTTCTCACCAGCTTTATTTTGTAAGTGCCCGGACCATTGAATGGAAGATCGAAGGTGTTGGTGTCTTCCCCTGACTTGCTTCGCCACTGAAGGGCCGGCATGCCGCTCCCGTGGATCATGACATCCGCATAGACGGCATCGGCGTCCAGCGACTGGCGTACGAGAATTCCGGCCTTGCGGTGCTCCGCTCCCTGGCCTTGAAAGCGCAAGGTGGCGGCAGCGCTGAAGTTGCCAGATATCTCTCGCCATACGTACTGGAATTGATCCTGTTTGCCCCAGATATTTGCTCCCGAACCTGTGATCCGATACTGCCCGTTGGCATATTCGGCAGAGCCTTTGATGGCAGGATTTCCGACGTCGCCGGAGCTGCTAAACACTCCCAGGCTTGCGGTCTGCGCCAAGGCTGAAAAAGAGAGCACGCAGGCAATCACAAGCGATCGCATCGGTGAGGGTGTGTTCCTTACAGTTCTGAAAGTCGTCATTAGTGTGCAGCCGCAGTTGCTGGTAGTTGTTCCACGGAAACATTGGAAAATAAGACAGTGTTGGTCGCCTGCTGGCTGTGGGAGCTGACTCCGAGTCCGACCAGAATAGGACTTCCCAGTTGATTCATGGTGTGTCCCAGTTCCCGCAAAGGCGCGTCGTCTTTTGACATCCAGACGGTGATCGTGGAGCCTGACCGGACCAGTTTCAATTTCCAGTTACCGGGGCCCTCCATGGGAAAGTCGACCGTATTGGTGTTGTCGGCTTTGGTGTTCCGGAACTGAATAGAAGGCGTGCCATCCCCGTGGATCGCGAGCTGAATGAAAGGTGAATCGGTATCGAGGCTTTTTCGGAGCATGATCACTCCCTTGCGATGCCCGATGCCTTCGGTGAGAAATTTCACATCGGTCGTCACAGCAAAATCCCCCGACATTTCCCGCCATACGTAGTGAAATTGATCCGCTTTGCCCCAGATATCGGAACCCGTTCCCGTGATTTTGTACTCACCAGTTGCGGGATCAAACTGCGCGGCTCCCTTCAGTGGAGGAGCGCCGACATCATCAGAGTTGGTGAAGCCTCCAAAGTTTCCGCTTTGAGCCAGAGCCGAAGCGGCTAAGAGGATAGCGAGCAGGAATCCACGCACTCCAGGATTGTATCGGACGGGTGGTGGGTGTTCTTATGGCAGGCGTTTTTCAAAGCAGTGGAACCGTAATCCAGGGCGGAAGCTAAGCCCGATCTCACCTGCGTATGTGTAGCCAAGCTTTGGAAAAAGCCTTTGCGCCGCGTCGTTCTGTGTATTCGTGTCGACCCGCATGATCGCGATCCGTTGCTCCAGCGCGACCTTCTCCGCCTGTCGCATCAGAGCCTCCGCTATGCCCTTCCCGCGCGCCGCCGGATGCACAGCCAGACGATGAACCACCATTGCAGCTTCTGTGATGTCCCAGCCGGCTTGGGAATACTCGGGCTCCTGAACAGTCGTGAAAGCGGCCATTCCTACGATCTGTCCTTCAAGTTCGGCGACCCACAGCTGGCCGAGTTCGGCATCGCGCTCGAAAACATCGGAGTTCGGATACTGCTCGTCCCACTGAAAGTTGCCGGTCGAGTGCAGCAGCGGCACAACCAACCGCATGATGTCCATCACAGCGATTAAGTCTTGAGCTTTGCCTTGCCTCAGCTGCACGTTATTGCCTGGTTCTGTAATTGCGACCTCAACATATCTAGCTGGTTGGTTTCCTGCGCGGGGATTCTGGGGTGCATTCTATAGGCGCATTATCTGAGTTAGTCATCAGAAAAGCTTTTTGGGCGTTTTTCAAGCTAGATGAATGGCCCTACAAATGTCAGCGTCGTACCAAAGAGGCGGGACATCGAAGAGAAGTCTCCCTCGATGACGTCTTCTGCGACTTCCTCTTCTCTGATGGCGTCTCCTGCTCACCCACTTAGTGTCCCAACCCACAAATCGTGGCTCCCAAGGCAGGTGTTCGTCAGCCCCGAGGCTCTCACTTTTGAGCATGGGCGCGCCATCGTAGCGCGTGCTGCCGCCCTGGGCTGCCCGATTGTGGAGCTAAAGGCAAACCGTCTCAGCGGATTGCGCGGGGGCGGTTCTCGCGAGGAGTACGTCCGGGCCAAGACAAGCCTTGCAGTCATGGTCTCGCCCCCGAGCGCGCGCAAACTGCAGCCGATTCCACCGAGCGCGGACTGGCAATTTCATATCGCAGAGGGATGCCCGGCGCATTGCCAATATTGTTATCTGGCCGGCTCGTTACCGGGTCCTCCAATCACTCGCGTCTATGCCAATTTGGCTGAGATTCTGGATGGGCTTCCCGCTTACACTGGCTCCGGTCAGGTGACGTCCAGGTCGACTAAGCGCAGGGGTGAAGGGACGACATTCGAGGTCTCCTGTTACACGGATCCTTTGGCCATCGAGCACCTGACAGGTTCTCTCGCCGCCTGTATTCGATACTTCGGTGCGTGGCAAGCACCAGCGCAATTGCGGTGGACAACGAAATTCGATGACGTTGACAGTTTGCTTCAGCTGCCTCATGCCGGAAGAACGCGCGTCCGCTTTTCTGTGAGTTGCCAGGAGGTTGCAAAGAAATTTGAAGGCGGCACCGCTTCGGTACCCGCCCGTTTCTCGGCGCTGAGAAGAATGGCTCTTGCACGCTTTCCGGTTGGCCTTACGATCGCGCCGATTATGCCGGTCGAAGGCTGGCGAGATGAATACCTGCAGCTACTACGGCAAGCCGCGGCGGCGCTAACCGGCATTGACGATCTGGACTTGACGATTGAAATGATCACTCACCGTTTCACTCCTAAGTCGAAGCTGGTGCAATTGGGCTGGTATCCGAAAACGTCACTGGACCTCGACGAGAGCACACGCGCCAAGAAGATGACTAAGTTCGGATCGACCAAGTTCGTGTATGCGAACGGCATCCTGTCAGAAATGCATGAGTGGTTCGTGAAGAACCTTGGGAAAGAGCTTCCGGGAGCTCAGCTTCTTTATTGGACCTGACCAGCGGATGAACTCGCGCAGCCGCTGAGCAAGAACGCCAGACTATGCGGTTGGGACACCGTCCCGGCGAAAAGGCCAGAGCATTTACTAGGAGCACCTTAGCGGGGTTGATGAGAGATAATAAGTGCGCCACCCACTTGCTGCAAATTCAAGTGGGAATGCAAGCCTGCTGATGTTAATAAGTGACAATAGTCGCTAAGTCGGACGCCGCTGCTCCAGGCTTTGGACCAAATTAATAAGTTCCGACACGTTTAATCAAAACTATTTGAATGTGGGCGAAGGCTCGAAGAGCGAGGGAAATCAATCGAGAATGTCAAAGATCAACGATCCAATCAGCCGGCGGAGTGCTTTGGCACTCGGAGGTACGATCGCTGGAACGCTAGCTGCAACCGGCGCGCCTCTCGTCGCAGAAGCCGTAGGGGGCGAACCGTCCCAACTGTCGGCAACATCAGAGACTGCACCGGCAAACAACGGACCGACAACTCCCGATGCAGTTGGGGCGGCGGGCGAGTTGCATCAGATGGCCGGTGGCAGTCACCCCTCATTGACGAATAATCAGGGCGTCGCCGTCTCCGATGACGAGAATTCGTTGAAAGTCGCACCACGTGGACCGGTCCTTTTAGAGGACTTTATGCTGCGTGAGAAGATCAATCACTTCGATCACGAGCGAATCCCTGAAAGGGTGGTACACGCACGCGGCTCGGCAGCCCACGGCTATTTTGAGTTGACGACTTCTCTCTCTCAGTTCTCGCGGGCGGCGATCTTTAATAACGTCGCTGAGCGAACGCCAGTATTCGTGCGCTTCTCGACAGTGGCGGGCAACAAGGGTTCGTTTGATACGGCTCGCGACGTTCGCGGCTTTGCGGTAAAGATGTACACCAAGGAAGGCAATTGGGACCTGGTTGGGAATAACATTCCTGTATTTTTCATCCAGGACGCAATTAAGTTTCCTGATCTCATACACGCTGCAAAGCCTGAACCCGACCGGGAGTTCCCGCAGGCACAGACTGCACATGACACGTTCTGGGATTACGCCTCTTTGACTCCCGAGAGTACGCATATGCTGATGTGGATCATGTCGGATCGCGCCATTCCACGCTCCTTCCGTATGATGGAAGGATTCGGTATTCATACTTTCCGGCTCGTGAATGAGTCAGGTAAGTCAACCTACGTGAAGTTTCACTGGCGTCCGAAGCAGGGCATCCAATCGCTCATCTGGGACGAAGCTTTGAAGATCAATGGTGCTGATCCCGATTACCACCGTCGCGATCTTTGGAACGCCATTGACTCCGGTGACTTCCCCGAATGGGAACTGGCCGTTCAGCTTTTCGACGAAGACTTTGCAAAGAAGTTTGAGTTTGATGTCCTGGACGCGAGCAAGATCATTCCGGAGGAGCAAATTCCGTTAAAGGTGATCGGACGAATGGTCCTCGATCGCAATCCCGGGAATTTTTTTGCGGAGACAGAACAGGTTGCCTTCTGTCCCACCCACGTTCCGCCCGGGATTGATTTTACAAACGACCCGCTCCTGCAGGGACGGCTGTTTTCGTACCTGGATACCCAGATGACACGGCTGGGCGGACCGAACTTCGCTGAGATTCCGATTAACCGGCCCAAGTGTCCAGTCATGAATTTCCAGCGCGACGGACACATGCAGATGGGCGTTCCGCAGGGAAGAGTGAATTACTCGCCGAGTTCGCTCGCGGATCAAGTGCCGCGTGCCAACGCCAAAGGCGGTTACACCAGCTTTGCTGCTCGCGAACAGGGAGATACACTGCGAGTCAGGTCGACATCATTCGCAGATCACTTCAGTCAGGCCCGCCAGTTCTTCTACAGCTTGAGTGAACCGGAACAGAATCATCTGATCGCCGCCTTTACCTTTGAGCTCAGCAAGGTTGATACGGAGGCAGTTCGGATGCGCATGGTCAGCCAACTCGCCAATGTGGATATGAAAATTGCAGAGCGCGTGGCGAATGGCCTTGGACACCAAGGAACGATTCGTAAAGCGCCCACGACGGTCGAGACTCGGACCGACCTCAAGCCGTCTCCCGCATTGAGTATTCTGGCGAAGGCGAAGCCCACCGTAAAGGGCCGGATGATCGGCTGCCTGGTGGCAGATGGAACTGACCCGGCCTTTGTGACTGCGCTCCGGAATAGTGCGATGAGTAATGGCGCGAAGCTGAAGATTATTGCTCCTAAGGTTGGGGGAGCCA
>CBAAAA010000161.1:0-9511 GCA_964658695.1 uncultured Solirubrobacteraceae bacterium
CTGCGCCACCGCTTCCACTGTGACCGCCACGCCCTGCTTGGTATACAGATCCTGTTGCGGCGCCACGTCAAACGACATGAGCTGCAACGACAGCTGCCTGCTGGATTCGATCAGGGGGAAGATAAGCGTGCCCCGCCCTTTCACAATGCGGGTGCCACGGAGACCGTAAACGATGAGCGCCTCATGCGGCCCGGCCTTGCGAAACAACGTGGCGGTAGTGCTCGTGAGCAAGAGCACGAACAGCACCACCGCCACCGACACGACGATAACGACTTCAAGAGACATTTCCTTTTCCTTTCAAGTTGCGCAGAGAGCAGGTGGTCAGTTCTCGATGGAGCGCGCGACGTCTCGTTGCGAGAGCATGGAGTCGAACGTGCGCACGTAGGCGACTCCTTTTTCATATCGCGTAACCACCACTTCGGTATCACGGCCGATAAAAGACCCGTCCTCGCTGCGTGCGCACACCGGCCGGCGCGCACCATCTCGCGTGTAGATCAGTTCGCCGACTCCATCCGGTCGAATGGCGCTCGAGACCCGGCCGAGAGTCCCGACCATCTCGTAATCGCTTCGATCCATCGGCTTCTCATGCGACTGCAGGAAGCCCAGGAACGCCGCCAGCAGATAGGCGCCGACGAGGCCGATGAGTCCGGCGATGGCGAGATCGAGCCAAAATGCAAGCCCGGTGTGCCGGGTAAGCAAATAGCCGACTCCACCGAACCAGGCGAGGAAAATGGCCAGGCTGTTGGGATTGAGCATGGCGGCCAGCGACTGTCCAACCCCTTGTGAGTGCGGCTGACAGTTATGAGGGGCGTGGCTGCCGTGGCCCGCATGAGCGGAATGAGAAGCGTGCCCGTGCCCCAGGTGCGCCGTTCCCAAAAGCATGGTAGCGACGGTCCAAACGGTTCCGACCGCGAAGCACAGCAGACACAGGTCAGGCAATTTCATAACGGGCCTTCTTCCGGCCCTCCTGCCCGGATCGTAACTTCACGGGCACTTCTCTTTGTAGAACGAATTGCAAGCTGATTCAAGAGAAATCGAGAGCTGCACGATGCTGGCCGTACCAGGCCAGTGTCAAAACTGCGCGAGAGCATCCCTTAACCGGTCTCCGACATCCGCCAGGCGGGCCTCCGCCTGGGAGCGAGTCAGACCCTTTTTATGCATCAGGATAGCCGTTCGAACCGAGCCCGCCTCGGTCAGCAGACGCGCGGCTTCTTCATAGGAAACTTCAGCGATGCTCGCAATGATCCGGCGGGCGCGATCCGCGAGCTTACCATTGGTGGGCTGAACATTCACCATCAGGTTCCCGTAGACATATCCCAATCGGATCATGACGCCGGTGCTTAGCATGTTTAAGACCAGTTTGGTGGCGGTTCCGGCCCGCAGGCGCGTGGAGCCGGTCACGATCTCGGGCCCGGCGAGCGGAGTAATGGCAATTTCGGCGGCGGCCGCTACTTCGGAATTTTGGGTGCAACTCAGACCGATCGATAAAGCTCCGATACTTCTGGCGTATGCGATGGCGCCGAGGACGTACGGGGTGCGGCCGCTGGCGGCAATGCCGACCAGCGAGTCAGCTGATTGAAAGCCGCGTTCGCGAAGATCCTGCGCGCCTTGCTCGGGGTCGTCTTCCGCTTTTTCAACCGATTTTCGAAGGGCCACGTCGCCACCCGCGATGATGCCTTGCACCAGTTCGGGCGGCGTATTGAAGGTCGGAGGACACTCCGAGGCATCGAGCACCCCGAGACGGCCCGAAGTTCCGGCCCCGGTGTAAAACAGACGTCCGCCCCGTCGGATTCGCTCGACGATCGCGTCCACAGCGGCTGCGATATGCGGTAGTTCCCGTTCTACTGCTAAGGCAACATGCTGGTCGGCCGCGTTGATCACGGTCAGCATGTCGAGGGTGGGGAGCGAATCAATGGCGCGCGAAGCCGGATTTTGGGCTTCGGTGAGCAGATCGTGGCGCATTCGCTTCCAAAAATAGCATCACCGTCAGAGCCGCAGGTTTGCACAGCGGTCCCTTTTCGCGGAGCGCGAAGGAATGACACTGGAAGCGATTAAAGCGGCAATCGCCGCGCTTCCTCCGCTTGAAACGAGTACTTCGCGAGCTGGCTCAATGCTTGACACTCAAGCCGGCGACCTCTGCCTGACTGTTTGACGCCCAGATATTTTATAGTCACGAACGGCACTCAGTGAGTAATGTCCGACATTCCGACAAAGAGAAGAAGGCTGTCAAAGGCCGAGCAGCTGGCAATTCACCAGCGCGATGCCTGGTTGTGTCACTGGTGCAAGAGGCCTGTCATTTTCTCGCAGGCGCTAAAGCTATTGTCGCTAGAAGTGAAGGCGACGGGTAATGGCAAACAGCTCGCCTACTATCATGCTCACGGCACTCGAGAGGGCTCCCCTTTGCTGGATGAATTAGCGGTGGCCATAGACCATATTGCGCCCTTTTCTACTGGTGGAGCATGCAGTCACGAAAACCTATGCACGGCATGCTGGAAGTGTAATGGGCGAAAAAGCTCGGCGGCAACTGACAAATGGGAGCAACGCGACAAGCGCCGCCCGATCAAAGGCAAGTACGGCGAACCCAAGAACTGCTACGGACTAACATCCGTTTTCGTGATGCTCGCCGAGCGACACTTGGAAAAGTTGACATCAGATGAGAGAGCCTGGCTGAAAGTTCTTAAAGCGAAATAGGGCTCAGGCGTTCAAAAGCAGGCATGCCTTTCGCCGCTGATGCTCCGTGCCAATTGCAGTGCACTGCACCGGCTCTAAGAAGCTACATCAAGTTTAGAAGGTGCATCTTTCCGGAATGCTTTAAGCCAAGTCCTTTCCTCTGCGCTCAGGCGATCAGAATTGCGTTCTGCGAGGACAACAAAGACGGCCGACAGGCCATCCCATCTTTGCGGCTCGCCGTATTTTCCTTTGATCGGAATCCGCTTTTCGCGTTGCTCCCAGTTCGTCAGCAGCGCAGCGCTTTTGCGACCGTTGCACTTGGCACATGATGTTACGAGATTGCCTTCTTCGCATGGTCCCCCTTCCGCAAAAGCGTCAACGTGATCCAGCACAGCCCCAAGTTCATCCATTAGCGGAGCGCCCTGACGCGTCCAATGCGCGTGATGGTATGCCAGATCGTCGCTAAATCCCGCATTCTGAACTTCGATTTGTAAGTACCTCATAACCGGTCCGAAAAATTACCGGCCTTTTACACCAGCGGCAGAGCCAGCCGTCTCGCCGGAATACATTTATCTGCTGCTCTTTGGAAAGCTTTGCCCTTCTTCTTGGTGTTTCTAACACTGAATTGCCCCAAGAACCATATCGGACAAATCCCAGAAGCTCTGTGTATTTCCGCATCCGCCAACCTCGACGAGATTGCCCTTCCGTGAGCAGATCGTCGCGCATTTGCTCCTAGACACAGCAAAAGGCCAATGACCCGAAACGGACCACTGGCCTCGCACACGCTCCCGTCGGAGCCGCTTGCTTAGAAAATCGAGGTTATGCGCTAAACGAACTACCGCAGCCGCAGGTAGACTTCACTTGCGGGTTATTGAACTTGAATCCGGAACCTTCCATGGACTCTACATAGTCCACTTCGGCGCCATCCAGGTACAGCATACTGGCCTGATCGACAAACACCTTCAGCGGTCCGAAGGCATAGGTTTTGTCCAGCATATTCGGCGTATTTTCGAAAGCCATAGAGTAGCTGAACCCGGAGCAACCGCCGCCGACCACGGAAATCCGGAGACCTGCCGGTTTCGGTTCCTGCATGTTCAGGATCTCATTGACCTTAGTCACGGCGGTTTCGGTTAGTTGAATCATTTGTTCTCCTTACAAAAGACGGTTAATTCCAGTCTACAACCGTTTCGTCCAATTTGACGCACTCATTCCAAAGAACGGTTCGGCGTCCGCAAAGTGGCTATTTCTGAGATACTTGTAAAGCTGATGTAAATTCAACGGCGGTCTTGAAACCTGCCAATCCGTTGTCACGTCGGCATCCTTGTATGAGCAGCGGATTCTCAGCTTCGTTACCTTTTCCGTCCACTACCGGAGAGGCTACCCCGGCAAGAACCAAGTTAGATCATCGGACCACGGATGAGGCGGCGCTGGTCCGGCGCGTTCAATCCCATGACGAAATGGCGTTTCGCGAGATCGTCGACCGGTATCAGGCCAAAGTCTTCTCCATCATCTACGGCATTCTCCGCAACCGCAACGACGCCGAAGATATTGCCCAGCAGGTCTTCGCCAAAATCTATTTCTCGATCAAGAACTTCGACTTTCGCAGTTCCCTTCTTACTTGGATTTATAAGATCACGGTCAACGAATGCTACGACTACCTCCGCAAGAAGCGGGTTCGCAAGCTGGTTTATGAAAGCGAATTCTCAGCCGAGGATTCCCTGCGGCTGGAGAATTCCGAACCCGCTACCGATCAGGCTCCCGGGGTGGATCAACGGCTGGCCCAGCATGATCTGATTTTCAAGTTGCTGTCGAAGGTCTCCGATGAGGATCGCTCGCTCATCCTGTTGAAAGAAGTCGAAGGCCATTCAGTCGAAGAACTCGCAGGCATGACGGGCATGAACGAGAATACGATCAAAGTGAAGCTGTTCCGGGCCCGCCAGAAGCTGGTAAAAGCCGCCGAGAGGCTGGAGCGGGCGCCGCTAACTCCACCAAAGGTTATGAAGAACATCAATTAGTTGTAAAGTTGTACAAAGCGGACTTCAGATCTGCAAAGTAGTTGGGGTATCTTTGAGGGAAATATGCACGGGTCTACTCGGAATCGATTAGAGAATCTGCTGGGGGCAGAACGGTCGACCGGACGCCATGGCAGGTCAAATCATGTCAGGTCCAATCGTGAGACGTCGAATCATGACGCGATAAGTCATATGTCGTCCTGTTTACAGTGCTCGGCGGAGTTTCAGAAAATGCAGGCTCAGTCTCAGATGCTGCGTGCATTGCGTGCTCCGGAAGACGTGGAGCCTGTGGCAGGCTTTTACGCCAGAGTCATTCAGCGGATTGAGCAGCAGGCACGGGAATCCATCTGGGCGGCTTTTATCTATTCGCGTTTTTCAAACCAGCTGCTTTATGCCTCACTGACCATTGCCTTGGCACTCGGTTCCTACGTGGTGGCGCACGAGAAGCAGGACGGACACCTGGGGACGAACGGCGTTATGGCGGATAATGTCGTGACGAGCGCCCCGGTATTTGGAGACCAGAACGAACAGCGCGATGCCGTACTTGCCAACTTCGAGGCCTACTGAGGGTATCGATATCACGCTTGCTGCGACATCGCGGATGAACATGGCAGTGCGTCCTGAACGGGAGAGCTGGTCCAATCCAAAGGTCCTTGCTGTTTTCGTTTTGCTTTTTGTCTGCGGACTGGCGTGTGGCTCGGCGATCACCAGTGTGGCGCTGCATGCGCGGCTACACGCCGGGACTGGAAGCCAGATGGGACTGAGTCAGCTCAGGAAGAGATTGCACCTGACGCCGGAACAGGACGTAATCGTCACCAAAGAACTCGACGATTACGTGAAGTACTACCAGAACATAGAAGAGGAACGGGAGGATGTTGCCGAGCACGGAAAAATCAGAATCCTATCAGTGCTCAACCCCGCACAGAAGAAGCTGTTCCTTGAAATGTTCAAGTCCTCGAGCTTGCCAACAAAACCCGGTTCCATGCAGTAGTCGGATTCAGGCTTCGTGATTCTTGTCGCACATCGGACCGCGTTCCGCAATGCGCCTCTGAAGAGCATCCAGAAGGCGATGCTGAATGTCAGCCGGCACCGGTTTGCAATCCATCCCCTTGAAGACCTTCAACGTCTTCTCAGTCGTATTGCAGACCACCCAGCAGTTGGGACACTCATTCACATGCCTCTGCAATTCGCTCCGAACTTCCGGATCGAGATCCTCATCCAGGTACTCATTCAGTTCCTGGAGAAATCGTTTACAGGTAAGCAAACGCGTCGTCCCCTTTTCGTTTGAACAGCCGTGTCAGCTTCTCGCGAAGCTGCAGGCGCGCTCTTAATAACCGGCTCTTCACCGCTGAGATCGATAAGTCCAAGGTCTCTGCCGTTTCCTCGATTGACATTTCTTCGATGTCTCTCAAAATGAAAACGGTGCGATAAGCTGGCTTCAAACTTTGTATCGCTTCGTCAAGAATAGTCCCAAGCTCGTCCCGTGAGTACTGTTGCTCCGGGTTTTCGTCCCACACAGCTATCTCGCGGACGACCTCGTCCTCGCCAGTATCGATGGGCTCATCCAGAGGAACCGTCCGGTCAGAGCGCCGCTTGCGAAGCTTCATCAGGGCCTCGTTCACGGCGATCCTCACCAGCCAGGTGTAGAACTTTGAATTGCCTTGAAAGTCGTCGAGGTGGGTGTAGGCCTTTAAGAAGGTCTCCTGCAGAACGTCTTCGGCATCATCGTCGTTCTGCGTAATCTGCTTGGCCATCCGGAACACGCGCCGGTCGTACTGCCTGACGAGATCTGAAAATGCCGAGACGTCGCCCGACTTGGCGCGCGCAACCAGGGCTGCTTCGTCGAAGCCGCCGGTGGAGGATGGCGATTCTGTCCCGGAATCGGCCTTTTCCACACTCACACTGTTTAACGGGGGAGAGCTCACGAAAATACCTCCAGTCTAGCAGCCAGGAATGCCAGGTCTGGTACGCTCGAATTTACCTGGAATTATGAGCAGTTTGACCATTACGCTGCCCGATGGCAGCCAGCAGATCGTGCCCGCGGGGTCGCGCCCGATCGACGTCGCCACCTCTATCAGTCCGCGCTTAGCGTCCGATGCAATTGTGGCGCGTGTGGACGGACAGCTGTTCGATCTGACCCGGCCGTTTGAGGGCGACGCCAAGCTCGAAATACTGACCACCAAGACCCCCACCCCGGAAGCGTTGCAGGTCTATCGTCACTCCACCGCGCACCTGCTGGCAGCGGCCGTGCTCGAATTATTCCCGGAAACGAAGCTCGGTATCGGTCCACCAACCGACACGGGATTTTACTACGATTTCCAGCGGGAAAAGAAATTCACACCCGAAGACCTCGAAAAGATCGAGGCGAAAATGCGCCAGTTGCAGGCCGAGAATCTTTCCTTCGAACGAAAGATGACCGCGAAACAAGAGGGCCTTCAGAAGTACCGCGACGACTGGATGAAACGGGAGCTGATCGAAGAGCGCGCCGGCGATGTCTTTTCCGAATACACGCTGGGGCCGCATTTCATCGATTTCTGCCGCGGTCCACATGTGCCCTCTACTGAAAAGCTCAAAGCCTTCAAACTGCTTTCGATTGCCGGAGCTTACTGGAAAGGCAATGAGAAGAATCCGCAGCTGCAACGGATCTATGGGACCGCTTTCTTCAGCAAGAAGGAGCTGGACGAGCATCTCAACCGGCTGGAGGAAGCCAAGCGCCGCGACCATCGCAAACTGGGTCAGGAACTGGACCTGTTCAGCATTCAGGAACTCGCCGGGCCGGGCCTGATCTTCTTCCATCCAAAAGGGGGCGCGATTCGAAAGCTGCTGGAGGACTGGATGCGGGACCAGTATCAGAAGCGCGGCTATTCGCTGGTCTACACACCGCATATTGCCCGCAGTGATCTGTGGAAGACCTCCGGCCACTACAATTTCTACTCTGAGAACATGTTCGATCGGATGGAGCTGGACGATGCCGAATACCAGCTGAAGCCGATGAACTGCCCGTTCCACATCCTCATTTATCGGGATAAGATGCGGAGCTACCGCGATCTGCCGGTGCGTCTGGGCGAGCTCGGCACAGTGTACCGGTATGAGCGGTCAGGTGTGATGCATGGTTTGCTGCGCGTGCGCGGCTTCACCCAGGATGATGCGCACATTTTCTGCACTCCGGAGCAGGTGGAGGATGAAGTGGTGAACTGTCTTCAGTTCGCCATCGATACCCTGAACACCTACGGCTTCACAGAGTATGAGGCGGAGTTGTCTACCTGGGATGCCGGCGTCAGCGGCAAGTACGATGGCGCGCCAGAACAATGGGAGCTGGCCGAAAGTGCGCTGAAGCGAGCGACAGACCGGCTGGGAATGAAGGTGAAGGTCTCGCCTGACGAGGCGGCGTTTTATGGCCCGAAGATAGACGTAAAGCTGGTGGATGCCATCGGCCGGCTATGGCAGCTCTCTACCGTTCAGTTCGATTTCACGCTGCCGCGGCGTTTCGGTCTGGAATATATTGCCGAAGACGGCAAATCGCACCAGCCGCTGATGGTGCATCGGGCGCTCTACGGGTCGATTGAGCGATTCTTCGGAATCCTGATCGAGCACTACGCAGGAGCCTTTCCCGTATGGCTCGCCCCCGTACAAGTGGTCGTGCTGCCGATCACCGACCGCCAGAACGAATATGCGAAACAGGTACTGGAGAAGCTGGTAGCGGCAGGCATCCGCGCCGAACTGGACGATCGAAGCGAGAAGGTGAATTTCAAGATTCGCGAGGCACAGCTTCAGAAGGTGCCTTACATGCTGGTGATTGGCGATCGGGAAGCTCAGGCGGGCCAGGTTGCCGTACGGAATCGGAAGCATGGCGATCAGGGTGCGAAGCCGCTCGATGCCTTTCTGGGCGAGTTAAAAGGGCTGATCGACACCAAGGCCGTCAGCGAATAAGCCACGGAAAAAGGGCCCCTCAACTTTTCGCTGAGGAGCCCTTTCTCTTTGTCGTCCCGTTCTGTTCTTATTTGCCGGGATTGAAGTAATCTGCGAAGGCCTTCCCGTTCGGAGTGCCGAGGCCAGTCACGTTGTCCCATCCACCGTGCACCGTCAGACCCGAATCAGTTCCGAAGGTGATCAGATACGTGACGAAAGGTTGGTCGGGGAAATCCCAGAAAGCGCTGTAAAACTCCGTCGTGTTCTCGAGCGGCTCAGCAATGTAGGTGGGCGAGTATTTGATGATGTGTGTCGGCGAAGTGTAGATCCAATCGGAGACATCCGTTGGAGAGCCTACCGCGACCACATCTGTGATTTTGCCTTTAGGCATTGAGTAGAGATAAGGAGCGGCCTGTCCCAGGTCAGTGCCCGCTTCCTGGTTTGCGATGGCCCACAGCGCCGCAAACATCGGACAAGCCAGGCTTGTTCCTCCATAAACCTCCTCAACCTGGGCCGGATAGGTAAAAGGTTGGGAGATTACGATGATCGCACCGGTATATGGGTCCCCAAGCCACGAGATGTCCGGAAGCTGCCGATACCTACCCGGGAGAGAGTCTTGATATGCCGGTTTCAGGAATAGAGCGCTCGGACCGCCTCCAGACCCGAAGTTGAAAAAGCCTTCATTGGGCGGATTGATGGCCGGTCCCTGAGCCACAAGCAGATTCAAATTTGTTCCCCAGCCTGTTTGCCACTTAATGGAATTATCGGGTTTCAACGCCAGACTCACGCCGCCGACGGCCGTTGCATAAGGCGAATCAGCCGGGGTGCTCACAGAAGGGGGATTAAACTGAGGCGCGTCAAAAGTAAAGTCTCCGTAATCTCCGGTCGAGAAATTTACCGCTACGCCATATACCGCTGCG
>CBAAAA010000162.1:0-9485 GCA_964658695.1 uncultured Solirubrobacteraceae bacterium
CGCGACCCGGATGCATTTTTCAAACGTTGCCACTGCGTCATCGGGTCGTCGGGTTCTAAGATAGAGCACGCCTAAATTGTTGAGCGCTTCCGGATATTCGGGCCTGGCCTGTAAGGCCTTCTGAAGAAAATCATAGGCGCGTGGCGCGTCGTCCCATTGTGCGTACACCATGCCGAGACCGTAGTTCGCCTCAGGATCAAGCGGCTTGATCGCCAGAGCGCGCTCCAGTGTTGTGCGCGCTTTTTCCCAACGTTTCTGCTGGCGGTAAGCATTGCCCAGATTTTGCAGCGAGACGAAGTGATTGGGATCGATTTGCAGGGCCTGCGTGAAGCAGTCGATGGCCTTCGCGGTATCGCCGTCACGCGCAGCCAGCAGCCCGAGATTATTCCAGGCGTTTGGCGCGGTCTCCGGATAAGCGGGCTTCAGCGTTGTTGTCCGCTCAAAGTATCTGCGCGCTTGCTCGTTCTTGTTCTGCCGGAGACAGGCGCTTCCAAGTCCGTAATTGGCTTCGGCGCTTGACGGATCGTCTTTCAGTGCAGACCCGAAGAATCCCCCAGCAGCGTCGATGTAGCCGCGCTGAAAGAAGATAGACCCGAGCGAGAGGTAGTTCCTGCCGTAATCGTAGCTGGTGCGAACGCCTGAGAACGGGAGTGCTTTGGCGAGCCGGTCGGCACCGGTGCGCGGGATTGTCTGGCAGTCGCCGCGGACAGTGTCGAACGGGATATGGCCACTGTAAACCTTGACGATTAGCCCTTGTTCGTCGATCAAGAACGCGGTGGGAATCGGCAGGTCGCGGTGATTATCGAACAGGTATCTGAACAACAGGTTGTAAGTGGCGGCCGTATCATCCGATTCGCTACGCTGCGGGTTGATGGCGACGATCCGCGGAGCAGCAGAAACAGGGAGATCCTCGACGGAGAAGCAGAGCAGTACCGGCTTCCCGCGCAGCGATGAAAGCGTCCACGATTTGCCCGCCTTGTCAGTAACGGTGAAGTCGGGAGCGGAGACCGGGACGAGCAGCCAGCTTGCTGTCGTTTCGGGCAGCGATTCGTGCACCGGCGAGTCATTGGAGCGAGGCTCAATTCGGGATGGCTGGAAAGCAACGCTGCGGCTCTCGGCGCCTTCCGTCACAAAAATGCGGTGGTTCGAGGGAAGATCGTTCAACTGCTGAGTGAGACCGCTGGGCCATCGGATGGTCGCCGAGATGCTGCCGGTGGCATGACCTAAGCCGAAGAAAAGCTCCTTACTATGCTGGGACAGAAAGCCTGAGCCCGCTTGTACATATCGGGTCTGGCGTCCAGCGCTCGTCTCGATCGTGACTCTGACGCCGATCGCGTCGCGATTGCTCTTGGTCCCCTGAAGGCTGAAAGAGATTGCGGGAGAAAGATCGGGGATAACGTTCTTGATCAGCCTGAGCTGCGGAGCATTGCGGCTTTTCATCAGCATCTCCTGACGTCCGTCGCCATCCAAGTCAGAAAGCACGAAGGCTCTGCAGTCTTCCGCAAAGTCGAGTCCTAGCACTCCTGAGAGATCCGAAAAGGTGCCGTCGTGATTGTTGGAATAGAGAAGATTTCGTTCGTATCCGCTCCAGGAATGGCCCGCGCGGATCAATTCATTGATGGCATTCCAGCCCTGCTCATAATCAGGCGAAGACATGGCGCTGTTCGGTGATTTTGCAACCACCTGACGCCAGAAGAAGCTGTTCAAGTCCTTCTTATCCGGGCCGGAGATCATCCCGTTAGCGATATATAGATCGGCAAAACCGTCATGATTGAAATCCCAGGCATCGCTGGACCAGGACCAGCGGCCCATGCCGGTCTGTGACCCTTCCGTTTTATCGCGGAACACGCCTTGCCCATTGTTGCGCAGGAGCGAATTGCCCATGGAGTGCTTGCGGTAGAGCGATCGCGCCTGTTTCGATGCCTCCGCCTGGAAGCGGCCATCATTCGTAATGCGTTCTCCGGCCGCGGTCCACATGTTTGCAACATACAAATCCTGCGCGCCGTCGTTGTCGTAGTCAAGCCAGCAAACGCTCATGCCAGCCCCCACATCCTCAACGCCCGCTTCCGCCGCTACATCGGTGAACGTGGCATCGCCGTTATTGCGATAGAGGTTTTTTCGCCCGAAGTCGTTCACAACGTAGAGGTCCGGCCATCCGTTTCCATCTGCATCGCCCCACGCGCAGCAGAAGCTGTACCGGTTGTTGTTTTTGTAGAGACCGGACTGGGCGGTGACGTCACGAAAGGTTCCGTCGCCATTGTTGCGCATTAGAAAGTTGGGCGGCCCATTTTCGGCGGCGAAGTATGGAGTTGGATATTTGTATTGGTCCGCACCCTGGTAGAAAGTGTACAGGCAGAAGTAAATGTCGAGATGGCCGTCGCGATCATAATCGGCAGCGGCTGCGCCGGTGAACGTGCCGGCCGGGGGATTCGCAAACTGAAAGGCTCCTTCCTTCAACCGGAATCTGCCGCCGCCCTGATTCAAGAACAGAAGCGGACCATTGGCCCGCACCACCACGAGATCCTGCCGACCGTCGTTATCGACATCTATACACAAGGCGCAGGCCGTGTTGTCGAGGAGACCGAGACCGGAAGATTCTGTGATGTCTTCAAAACGGCCGTCGCCCCGATTGCGGTAAAGCCTGTTCGGCAGCCCCGCTGGCTGGCAGACGTAGATGCTGTCGCGACCGCTTCCATCGATATCGCCGGCGCAAACTCCGTTATGCCCGTAGAGGTCAATGCCGCACGAGGTATCGAGCACGGTTCGCCAGTAATCGGCTCCGTGCTCCATCTGCGCAAACGACTCGCAACCTTCGAATGCATTACGAGTTGTCTCGACGAAAAGGGGTTGGAGGCTGCGGCTGCGCTCTTCCTCGTGAGCCTGCCAGCGGGTGACCTGGTATCCATTCCCGCTTGTCACTTCCCAGCTCAGCGTCCATTCGCCAATGCGGGCCTCACGGTGGAACCCTTGGCCGGTTGCGACGAGTTCATAGCGAATCCGTGTGGTCAGCCCGGTTGCTGTGATATCGATCTGGGTGATCTGGAACTCGGCTGTGAGGAGTTTTGAGAAGCCCGCAATGGCGGACTTCAGCCCTGTGAGAAAGGCCTGCGCGGGCAGTAAAGGCGGTTGCGGGAAGCGGCACCGCTGAACCTCCAGCGAACGGGAGATTTCGCGAACGGATACGGAGTTGGTGGGCTGCCAACCTGTTCCCGCAAAATTCCCGCTGAGCGCCTTCCCGATCTGGTTGACATCCCCAGGCGAGTTAAGAAGAGCCGCGCGCCACTGATCCAGAATCACCGCGATCGCGTCATGACGCTGCTCAGAAACGAAGACGTCGGTAGCGGAATCAAGGTTAAGGAGCGCTTCGTCCAGCGAAGTTTTTTCGCGGTAATGCGGGTGAAGGGAATCCGGGTGGAATTGGATCTCCGGACCTGGCGGTCTTTCCAGCGCGAAAGCGATTGGGGAAGCGGAGTACGAAAGAAGCAGCGCTCCCGCCGCTTCGCAGCACCGGATCAGAAATCCGCGTCTTTGAAGATCGTCGAAAGGGCGGTCTTTCACAGCTTGAGTTACAACTTTAACATTGGCCCGAAGCTAGAACGGGCTAGCATAGAGAATTCAATCCCGTTGAAAGGCAGGTCCATATTTTGGCTGCGGGTCTGGCAGTGATAAACGACGATCGGCAAGCGGCGGCACGCGCGGTCGGCCGCTGCAATGGAGCCCTGTTTTTCTCCATCTTCGGCGGAGTCTGGCTACTGCTATCGGCTTACGCATTCGGCACTCCGAACAAAGCCTTGGTACTGTTCATTGTCGTCGTTATGGCCGCAACGATAACGCTCGCCTGGCGAATTCAGAGGCGTGGGAAAGACGCTGCGAAGGACGCTTACCCGTCCGAGGAACGGAAGCGCAATGACCGGGGTTTTGGGATCGTCAATGCGGTGACGTGGACGTCGGTATTTCTGGTTTTTGTTTTGTTTCCACGGATGGGCATAGAGCGCCTGATCTTTCCAACCCTCGTTTCCATTGTCGGATTACATTTCTTCCCGATGCCTAAGCTGTATCGACACACGGCAAATTTTGTCACCGGAGCGTGCATGGTTGTCTGGGCCATAGTTTGCCCTTTTTTCACGAGCGGCGATCGCATGATCGGATACGAAGCTTTAGGCGCAGGATTGATCCTTTGGTTGAGCAGCAGCTGGGCACTCGTGACCGCAAACCGCCTGTTGAGGTCGATTGGACTCTGACGGCGGACTTACTTTGCGCCGCAGTCAAACCGGAAGCTCTGGACGAAATGCACAAACAGCGGTTCGAATCGCGACACCTGGTCTTTGCGGCATTCGAGCTCCAGGCGGAAGAGCATACCATCGTGCCTGGCGAGTACGATTTCCTCCATCCATTCCGTGTGATCCTGTGAATCCGAGTACGAATCCTTTGTGAACAAAGCTGTGCTTTCGAGTAGCGGCAAGTCGCGCTGCTCCTCCACCTGCAAATTCTCGGCGCGCTCGAATTTCTTCAGGCCATCCAGGTGAGTCTGAAGATAGTCGACTGCCTTCAGGTCTAAAAAGGCGCTGATATCCATCTCTCCCGTAGGCCGGCCGAACTTCCGGATTCCAGTCTCAAAGTACATACCGGCGCCATCGAACGCTTCGCCGCGCAGCCAGCGTGAGGGATAGCTGACACAATATCCGACATCCTCATTCGCATACTTCTTCCATGAGGAATCCAGACGATGGGTGGACGGAGCCTTCGCTCCCCACGCGCAGACAACAGCAAGGACCGGCAGAAATGAGATCAGACGACGGACCATGGGAAGCCAGAATGATATCGCGTTTCGCCAGAACTTTCACGGGTTTGTCAGCCGGGACTTTTCTTATGAGTACCAGGAGAGATTCCTGGGTCGACAAAGCGACTTCCTTGTTCGAGGGATCACACGTGGACGACCGCCGTAAACAGATTTTGGCAGCTTTGGCTCAGATGGATAAGCAGTTCGGGAAGGGCGCTGTGATGATGCTTGGGTCGCGGGCGGCCCTGGCGGTGGAAACCGTCACGACCGGCTCGATCGCGATTGATAACGCCTTGGGAGCGGGCGGGCTTCCCCGGGGCCGCGTCATCGAGATCTTTGGCCCGGAGTCATCCGGTAAGACAACGCTGGCGCTGCATGTAATCGCGGAAGTGCAGAAAGCGGGAGGCGCAGCAGCGTTCATCGATGCCGAACATGCCTTGGATCCCATTTATGCGAAGAACCTTGGGGTGGATACGGAAAACCTGATTGTTTCCCAGCCGGACTATGGCGAGCAGGCGCTCGAAATCGCGCAAGCGCTGATCCAGTCGCAGGCGATTGACGTGATTGTGGTGGATTCTGTCGCGGCCTTGACCCCGAAAGCAGAAATTGAAGGCGAGATGGGCGACAGCCATATGGGCCTGCAGGCGCGCATGATGTCGCAGGCGCTGCGTAAGCTGACGGCCTCCGTTTCGAGAGCAAATACGGTTCTGATTTTCATCAATCAGCTGCGCGAGAAGATCGGCGTGATGTTCGGAAATCCGGAGACCACGACCGGCGGCCGGGCGCTGAAGTTTTATTCGTCGATTCGCATCGAGATCCGGCGCATGACGGCGATCAAGGACGGCGAAGTGGTGATTGGCAACCGAACGAAAGTCAAGATTGTGAAGAACAAGATCGCCGCGCCGTTTCGCGAGGTCGAGGTCGATATTTTCTACGGAAAAGGCATCTCGCGGGAAAGCGACCTGCTGGATCTAGGCGTGACGCAGGCACTGATTGAGAAGAGCGGTTCCTGGTACAGCTATAAAGGCGAACGCATTGGACAGGGGCGGGAGAATGCCCGGCAGACCCTGATTGACCGGCCCGAGATGCGGCAGATTATCGAGACGGACTTGCGCAAGGCGCTAGGCATCGATAACGCGGGGATCGAGTCACGCAAAATCGCTTAGGCTAGAAATCCAGTTTGTCGATTGCGTCGCGCAAATGGCGATTCGAAGTGGATTGCTGGACGGTCAGATCGCGGAGCTGGCCGTTCAATTTCGCAATCTGGGCTTCATTGTCGCCGAGCTGGCTGGAATAGCGGCGCACCTGGTCTTCCTGCCCCTTTACCCGGTTCAGGCTGTCGATGTTCTGGCGCAGGCGGGTTTGGCTGGTTGCCAGGTCGCTGAGCTGGTTCCTGGTGTCGGAAAGTGAAGCCTCCTGTTCGACAATCTGCCGCTTCAAATCGACGATAGCCTTCAGCTGGGCGCGCGAGGTATCGGGCAGTTCCTTGTTTTGCACGATGGTGATGAGATCGTCCGGGGTGTAATTCGTGAGGGATTGCGCTGTGAAGTTCGTTTGTTCCTGCTGGATATTTAAAGCTTGAACGCCGTTGCCCGGGACCTTGACTTCGAAGCGGTAGGCGGTGGCTGTCCGTTCACTGGGCTTGGGAGAAAGGACGGTGTATTGCGCGACGCCGTCTTCCTGAATGATCAAGGTCTTGGGCTTGGCGTCCACGTTCCTGATGTTGTAGGTTCTGGTCTGGTGCTGGGCGTATCGCACCTGTAGAGTGCCGTCTTTGACATGGATCTCGCGGACGTTCTGGTTGCTGCTGTCGAAGGCGTTGGTGATGGTTGTGCCGAAATCGACGGCATAGCCGACCAGACGCTTGTCGTTTGGCTTCAGGGTTTCGAAGAGTGCCTCGCCGGCGTAGGCGCCTCCGTCATAGACCGTGATCGGACCGCCGTCCAGTGTTTTGGCGGTTTTGTTGGTCAGTTCGGCGGCGTTCACCGGGTGTTCCCCGTCGTTGTTGGTGTAGATCAGGAGTTTCCGCGCTTGCACCTTGTCCTGCAGGAAGGGCAGCATCGCGGATTGATTCTTTTTGATGGTTACGGGATTAGCGAAGCTGTATTCGAAGAGTTCGCCGAGGTTTGCGCCGGTGGCCCCGGTAACGCTGCTGAGCTGCAGTGCTTTCGATGCCCGGCCCATTTGCTCGGATAACGCTAAACCGGCGCCAGGCACAAACCTCTTCAAAGCTGATGCTGGAGGGGCAGGTGGTCCGTTTCCGTCTCCTACGCCGCCGGCGGACGCATCCGGGCTGACCTGGCCGTCCACGCTGCCGCCATAAACAACTGGCCCGGCGGCGCGATCTTCCGGTAATTCCGCCACCTGGCGCTGACCGTAGCGAGGTGTGTCCAACAAACTGATGAAGGAGATGGGGCGTCCGGAGACGACCGAGAGTTGGACATCGTTCCAGTCTTCATCGGTAGTGTTATCCACGATGGCCCAGCCTTCCAGCGTGGAATCGGCATCGTTCATTGTCAACCGATAGGAAGATTTCCAGATTGCGGCCGGAGTGATATAGGATGCCCTCAAGTGACGTGCATCTTTGCCTTTTGCTTCGATGTAGACGCTTCGTCTTTCACGGGAACGGGTTTCTCCCAATGTCGTCAGATACTGTTTCAACTGTTCTTCGAGGTGCGAATCCAGCAGACGCATGGACGTGACCGCCGCAAGATCATAGTTCGCCATATCGCCCGAATCGAGAAGCAGCGTCACCTGCTCCCGAAGATTGCGCTTGTCGTTGTCGGCTCCGGTTTGCAGCGCACGCGATCCGATGATGGAACCGGTCATGTTCTTGTCCGCCAGCTTCAGTTCCAGGCGAGCGCCTTTCAGCCGGTCTAAGAATGTGCTTAGCATCTCATCATTGCCGAGTTGGAAGGGAAACCTCGCGAGCCGCTGCTCGGGCGTTTCGTTCGAGTCGTAGCGGATGGCATTCACCATGCCACCAGCAAGGTCGGTGACGGTCAGCGACTTTAACACGTCGTTCATATCGTTGGTTTGGAAGTCGAGGCGCATCTCCTCGCCCGCGGGAGCGATGCCTTCCCGTTCGAAGTAGCCGATTCCGTGCTTATACAGCGTCACCTGTTTGACCGGCATGTCGGCCGGGTAAGCAATCGCGACCATTAGGAACAGCGCCAGGCATCTGGTATTCATACCAATCCCTTCTGATTGCTTTAGAAGTCGTCAGCAGGGTAAAAAGTTCCGTGAATCTGCGTCTGAGCACCGGTGATGTTATCTTCGGTTTGGCTGGAGGGCTAGAGGCATGCGAGCGGTGTTGTTTACACGCGAATATCCGCCGAACGTTTACGGTGGTGCGGGAGTACACGTCGAGTATCTGAGCCGCGAACTCGCGCAGAAGATTGACGTTGAAGTGCAGTGCTGGGGCGAACAGAACTCCGATGAGGGACATCTACACGTTCGCGGCGGGGAGCCTTGGGACGAGATCAGCAAAGGAACAGAGGGCAAGTTCAAGGCCGCGCTGGAGGCGTTGAGTCTGAATCTCAGTCAGGTAAAGGCTCTCTCGGGCGTGGACGTGGTGCATACGCATACCTGGTACGTGTCGATGGCGGGCTTCTTGGCCAAGAAGCTGTACAAGGTTCCCTTTGTGCTGACGACTCACAGTCTGGAGCCTTTGCGAGCCTGGAAAGCAGAACAACTGGGCGCGGGTTATGACCTGAGTTCCTGGATTGAACGTACGGCGATTCTTGATGCCGACGCCGTCATTGCCGTTTCGAAGGGCACCAAGGAAGATATCCTGCGTGTTTACCCGGTTGATCCGGACAAGGTGCACGTGATCTATAACGGCATCGATCTGAACGAGTATCAGCAAACGCCGGATACCAGCGCGCTGGTGAAGTACGGCGTCGATCCATCTACACCGTTCGTCTTGTTCGTGGGCCGCATTACGAGACAGAAAGGAGTGACGCACCTGGTGGAGGCAATTCGTTACATGCCGCCGAATACACAGGTGGTTCTTTGCGCCGGAGCTCCTGACACGCCGGAGATTGCGGCGGAGATGCGGGCCAAAGTGGAAGAAGCCAAGAAGACCAACCCCAACGTGGTGTGGATCGAGAAGATGGTGACGAAGCCGGAAGTGATTCAGATGTACAGTCATGCGCGGGTGTTTTGCTGTCCGTCGGTGTATGAGCCGTTCGGCATCATTAACCTGGAGGCCATGGCGTGCCGCGCGGCGGTGGTGGCGAGCGCAACCGGCGGCATCAAGGAGGTGGTTGTCGATGGCGAGACTGGTTTTCTGGTGCCGTTTGAAGCAGATGCGGTGACGGGTTTCCCGATCCGTACAGAGAAGTTCGCGAGGGATTTGGGTGCAAGAGTTTCGGAGTTGCTGGCCGATCCCGCCAGGTGCAGGGCGTTTGGGGACGCCGGGCGGAAACGAGTGGAAGACGTTTTCAGCTGGACCGCCATTGCCGACCAAACGATCGAGCTCTATAAAACCCTGATTTCGCAGAAGCATGCCAATAACCAAGCGAGCCGGGTGTAACATCCTGAGCGTTCCGATTGTCCCATCACCGATGCCGCAAACTCAAACGAAAGCACCCGTAGAACTGGCAGCAGAACCTGCTCTGGATGGCCGGCAGCGAGTCATTATAGAAGGCGTTACGCCGCAGGTGGACTGCGGCCGTTTCCCTGCTAAGCGATCCTTAGGCGA
>CBAAAA010000163.1:0-9454 GCA_964658695.1 uncultured Solirubrobacteraceae bacterium
ATCGCATCGGACACGATGGGTGCGGCCGCGATGAATTTTTGGGCGTTGGCCATCGCCTCCGTACTGTTACTTCCCTTCCTCTACTGGGAAGGAAAGATGCGCCCTGTTCGAAGCGAAGGCCGCAGAACGGGTCGCAGCGTTTGGGATTTTCTTTTGCTTGGCCTGCTCGGGATAGTGCCTTCTTCGATCTGGCTGGCGTGGGGAATAGCGCGGTCTACTTCGGCGAATGCGTCCATTCTTTCGCTGACGATTCCCGTGATGATGGTCCTGATGGGTATGCTCTTTTTGAGGGAGCGATTCACGCTTCTTCGCGGATCGGTACTGTTGTTCGTGTTGGGAGGAACGGTTCTGATTTCGATGAACGATTTCTCGCAGGCTTCTCTTGGTGGCAGCATGTTGATCGGTAACATTGTGATCTTCATTTCCGGGGCCGGAAGCGCATTTATCAATTCGTACAGTAAGTTGGTTTTGATGCGATTCAGTGAGGTGGAGGTGCTGATCTATAGCTACCTGGTGGGCGGCGCAGGCTGTGCTCTGTGGTCTGTGTTTGAAGCGCATCCGTTTTATGAGTTGAGAAGCTACCCGTGGCAAGCATGGATATCGGTTCTTATCCTGGGTAGCCTTTCCTGGGGCGTCGCAATGGTGCTCTGGATGTGGGTGTTAAAGCGGTTGGACGTGGGCCAGATATCAATCTCGGTTTATCTGATGGCCTTATTTGGAGTGATTCTTTCGGTGGTAACACTGCACGAAAAAATCGGGACATTGCAGGTGTTGGGTGGAACGCTGGTTTTGGCGGGTACGATAGCGATTACGGTCTTTGAGCATCAGCAGCAGAAAGTTGCGGTTTAGACGCAGCGCAGATACCGGCGTCGGCGTGTTGTTTCGCTTTTTCGAACTCAGCGAGGATGGACCTCGCCTTTTCACGTTCCCCGAGCGTCAGGTAAAGGCGCCCTAAGGCGTAGAGATTTGCCGCAAATCCATCGTCGAGCGTTCTGACAGCCTCAAGCTCCACTCGCGCCTCTTCCAGGGAGCCTTGACGCTGCAGGATCTTACCCAGCGAGTAGTGGGCCTGCTGATTGGATGGCCAGTCGCGTGTTAGCTTTCGCAGTTCCTCGAGGGCCTGAGCTGAATTGCCCAGGCGGTCCATAACAAGAGCATGGGCGAGTAAGAACTGGGGAAGTTTAGTTTGCTGCCAGGTTTGCTCGAAGAGGTCCGCGGCCTGCGACAGATTACCGGTCTGCGCTTCCAGATCGCCTAGAGCGGCGGTAACCAGTGCGACGTCGCCATCGGCGCGTATGGCCCCGACGAAGTCCACTTTTGCCTCATCCAAATGTCCGCTGAGCTTAAAGACCATGCCGCGGCGGAACAACAGCAGCCAGTTTCCCGGCAGGCGTTGCAGCCCGTCATTTAAAAGAGCCAGAGCATCGTCCCAGCGCTTCTGCTGAAGAGGGATTTGGGTGGCGGCGATGTAGGCATCTGGCAGATTCGGGAAGTCTTGAATCAAGCTTCCAAAGTCTGCTTCAGCTTCCCGGACGCGGTCCAATGCAAGAAGTGCGGAGCCACGCAGGTCGCGAAATTGATACACGGCCGCGGGCGATTTCCGTTCAACATGGCTGAGCACGTCGAGCGCTTTGCCCGGTTCGCAGGATGCGAGGAATCCCTCAGATAACAAGAGCCCGGCTTCGTCATGGAGAGCTTCGGAAGAGGCTGCAGTGTTCAGAAACGATATGGATTCGGCTGGCCTTCCGTTGGCGAGAAGCCAGCTTCCGATCGTCAATGCGGTCTGCGGATCCGGTGGAAAGCTGTGAGCTGCCTGAAGGAAGAGTTGCCGGTTACCAGCAAGCAGGCAACTCTCGAAGATCTCTCCCAAGACTGCGGGTTCTTTCGGCCAGGGCATTGCCAATCCGAATTCGCGGCAGGCAGAGGCGGAATCTGCTGAACGTGTAAATATCTGGCCACGAAGCAGGTGCAGTGAGGAGTCGAACGGCGAAAGGCGGAGCAAAGGATCGAGTTCGAGGGCGGCCTGCGGATAGTCGCGACTCTGCCAGAGACTATACACGAGATTGCTGCGTGCGTCGGTGAAGTTTGGCTGCAAGCGAAGGGCCTGACGGAACTCGGCTTGTGCGGCGGTTGGGCGGCCAGCCTGCTGCAGCGTCAGACCATACAGGTTATGAAAGACCGGATTTCGAGGAGTGAGCCGTAGAGCTGCTTTCCATTCTTCTACAGCTTCGGTATCCTTGGCCGCGAGGGTGAGTTGTCTAGCTCTTTCCGCGTGGGCAAGCGCCGTCGTTTCCAGGTCAGCCGCAGGCGCCAGTAAGCAAGCGCTCAGAAGCAAGAAAGCTTTCAAAAGATAAGTTTCGCACCAAGCTGCAGGCTGCGCGGCCGATTTGCCTGAGTCGTTACAGTGCCGAAGTCAGATCCTCCGAGATCGGTGGCAGGGAAGCCAAAAACCGTGCGATTGAAGATATTGAAGGCCTCGGCACGGAACTGGAGTTTGAGGTGCTCTCCCAAGGCAGTCACTTTCAGCAGGGAGAAGTCTTCGTTGAGATTGGGCTTAGTGCGAGCGCCACTCATGCGCGCCGCATTACCGAATGTAAAGGCTGCGGGCGAGGTCCACGCGTTGGCGTTCAGGTACAGGTCTGATCCGGGATCGAAATCGCCCTTGGCTTGCGGGGTGAGCAGCGGCTGGCCTGGGACTACGTCGGGACGAATCGCGCCCGCAAAAAGCGGTACGTCACTGAACGCGGGGGAGGGTGTGGGAATGACTTGCCCGCTCTGGTAAGTCAGCACGCTGCCGAGCGACCAGCCTCCAAATGCGGCCGAGGTCCAGCCGCGGCTTAGCAGCGCATGGCCTTTCCCGAATGGCAGATCGTAGATAAAGTTTGTCACGAAGCTTTGCGGGATATCGGCGGCGGCGTAAGTCTTCTCCGCGCGCCGATTGTATCCGTCCTGCGCCTGAGTGTAATTGGCGAGAAACGTATCGAGGTCTCTGTTGTCGGAGCCGTCGGTGAGATTTTTTGACCAGACGTATGCCGACAGAATCGTGAGATCGCGGGTGACTTTTCCCTGCATTTTGACCTGCAGCGCATTGTAGGTGCTGTTGCCCGTTTTGTCGGAGCCGTAATCATTGGAACCGATAATCGTCTGGTACTGAGGATAGGGACGCAGCGCCTGAGCCACCGTGCCGGTGAACCCGGGATAGGGGACGGAAATACCGGCCGCCCGCGCCTCGGGAGAGTAAATATCGGCGTTCAGAAGATTACCAAGCGAGAGATACTTCGGGTCGACCTGGTTATAGATCTTATTCGCTGTAATTAAGTGATTGCCCTTTGTCGCTACATAGGCAACGTCGAGAGTGAGTTTGCTGGACAGTTGGCGCTGAATACTCGCCTGCCAATTTTGCGCGGTAGGGACGTGCGCAGGTTCCGGGTCGGCGAACGGTACGTTGCTTCCGTTGTCAAGGGTCGGGTCGAGCGTCGGCGTTTTCGAGAATGTTTGCGGAAATCCCGCACCTAATTGGAAAGCCGGGGAGAAGCCATCGGGAGAAGAAAAAGTCGGCTTGCTGAAGAATCCATCGTTCACGCCTCCCCATCCCGGCTCCTTCAGTTCCTGATAGTAGATTCCATATGCGGCACGGAAGACGGTTCGCTGATCGAGTGAATAAGCGAGTCCGACGCGTGGGCCGAAAGCTTTGTTATAGATCTTCTGAAAGCGGTTTTGCCCGATTCGTCCTGGGCCGGTTCCGGCGAAAATCAAAGCTCCAGGAATGTCACCAGCGCCTGGGTTCGGCGTGGTCGGGCTGAAGCTGGAGAGACGCCCGGTTGCATCGGACATCGGCCAAAAGCGGTCATAACGGAGTCCCAGATTCAAAGTAAGGCGGGAAGAAACTTTCCAGTCGTCCTGCCCGTAGAAGCCCATGGCGGCGAAACGATGAGCACTGCTGTTGCCGGAGTAATTCAGGGTAGACGTATTCACCGCACCCAGCAGAAAACTGGCGAAGCCATCTCCAGTGGTCTGTGTTGCATTCGGTAAGCTGGTCTGTGCAGGGTCGAAATCGAAATAGCCGGAGTAATCCGTCAAGTCTCTGACGTTGAACTCCTGTTTGCGCATTTCGCCGCCGAACTTCATAGAGTGCTTGCCACGCAGCACGCTGAAGCCTTCCGTCACCTGATACGAGTTGTCCCGTCCTTTGAAGTCTTCGCCAAACGGACCACCGCCGAAAGTGTCGCCGCCGGGAGTGATGTAGCCGGTGATATCGATGGTAGGGAATACCAGATTGTTGACGCCCGTCAGTCCGAGTTGACTGGCATAGTTTCCGAAGTACTGCGGGGCCTGATCGAAATGACGCCGCGAGAAACTGAACTGGACATGATTGAGCATGGTGGGAGAGACGATGTAATCTTCGGCCAGGCGAATATAAGTCGTGGTTGAGTCCACACCGCCGCTCTGGCCAAGTGCGCCGAAACCCCAAGTATCAAGATTTCTCTCTTCGTCGCTGTTGAAACTTCCGGTTAACTTGTGCTTGGCGGTCAGCTGATGATCCACCTTGAAATCAAATATCTTTGTGTTGACCTGATTGCTCTCATCCGTATAGATGTTGTTAGCTAACTGCCTCGGAAAATCGAGCGGCGGCAGCATGGCGGCTATTTTCCCGGCTACAGGATCGATGCGGCTTGTGGGAATCACATTGCCGGGGAATTGAGTCCGCAATACGGTTCCATCATTCTGGACGACGGTGCTGGCAGGATCGTATATCGGAATCTGCGCGCCGGTGGGATCCACCAATGCGGAGAAGTCTCCTGAGCGGGTCGCCTCCGTGGGAAAAGTGCCGATCTGGTTCAGCGCGCCCGCGTGATAACGGAAACCCTCGTAGGAGAACATGAAAAACGTACGATCGTGTCCGCTGTAGAGTTTGGGCAAGGTCAGCGGACCGGAGAAGATGCCGCCGAAATCATTTTGTTTGTCGGCGCGCCTGGTCGGATTGAAAAAGCCGCGCGCATCGAGATCATCGTTTCGAAGAAGCTCGTAAGCATCGCCGTGAAAGGCGTTTGTGCCCGACTTCAGGATCAGGTTAATGATGCCCCCGGTGGTCCTTCCATATTCGGCCGGGAAATTGGAGGCCATCACTTTGAATTCCTGAACCGCCTCCGTGCTGACCCCGGTTTGAAACTGCGATTGGACTCCGGTGAGTTCGATGTCGCCGCCGTCGACCAGGATCTGGGCTGCCCCACTTTGCGAACCATTGATCGTGTAATGGGCTTGGAAGTTGACCGCGCTATTTCCGGTGGCGCCATTGAAGCCTGGCGTCAATTTCGTAAAGGCTAACGGATCGCGCACAGACCCGCTCACCTCCAACGGAAGACTCAGAATTGTTCCGGTGGAGACATTGGTTCCGACATCGCTGGCATCCGTCTGCAGATCGTTGACATCAGCAGTAACCTGGACGTTTTCTGCAAGATTGCCGATCTGCAACTGCACGTCCGCGCGGTGCGTCTGTCCCACCTGCACTTCGATCCCGGTGACCTCCCTGCCGCGAAATCCCGGAGACTCAATCTTGATCTGATAAATGCCGGGAATCAGGTTGGGAGCCGAGAAGATGCCAGCATCACTGGTATTCAAATCGATGCTCTCGCCGCGCGCGGTATTAGTCACGACCACTTTGGCATGGCTGACGGCCGAACCTGAGGCGTCGGTGACAGTTCCTGTAATACCCCCACGATCTTGCGCGAACGCGGGGATTATTCCAAACAGAAAGAGTACGACCAGTCTCGACGAAACCCGACCTGCGACAGACAATATCTTGCGCCTCCGGAATCCTGAATGGAAGTAAAAACGGCTACCAGGGCGTTTGGGGAGAACTTATCATACCTGTAAAGCAATAGCAAACTTAATGCGTTTCTACTGCTCGTGAGTGGACGCTAACGACCCGATGGGGTGATCACATAGGTACGAAAATCGGTGTGACACAATGACACAGCGAGCTAGATGGAATCGTACGACGTCATTCTTTTAGGTTTAGGAACGATGGGAAGCGCGGCCGCTTTGGAGCTGACGCGACGGAAAGCGAGGGTGGCCGGATTCGATCAGCTGAGACCGCCTCACGGCGCAGGCAGCCATGGCGGACAGACACGGGTGTTTCGGGTCGGGTACGCGGAGAGCCCGGATTATGTTCCGCTGGTGCGGCGAGCCGGTGAACTCTGGGACCGATTCAGCGCGGAATTCGGGACTAAGCTTTTGAACCGAATCGGACTCCTTACGATGGACCTCCCGCTGAGTGAGCCGCTACAGGGTATTCAGCGCTGCGTGGACCTGAAGCAACTGGAGATTGAAAGGCTTTCCGCGGGAGAGATCCGGCATCGCTATCCAGCTTTTCACGTGCCCGACGAATTTATCGGACTGCTTGAGACAGGCGCCGGATGGCTGGATGTGGATGCAGCGATTTCCGGGATGCAGAAGAGTGCCTGTGAAGGCGGCGCTCACCTTTATCTTGATGAAGAGGTGACCGGGTGGGAGAACAAGGATGGAGTGATAACGGTCCATACCGCGAAGCGGCGGGTGCGGGCGCGGCAGTTGATCGTCACAGCGGGCGCCTGGACGACAAACATCCTTCGCAGTGTTGGGCTGCCGATACGTATCGTCCGAAAAACGTTCCTCTGGTTTGACCCGCTGAAAAGGGAAGAGTTCGCCGAAGCTGCGATCCCCATTTTCGGTTTTCCGACAAATGCGTTTTACGGATTTCCAAATATTCGTGGCGAGGGAGTGAAGGTGGCCGAGCATCTGGGCGGCGACGAAATCGGTCGGCCAGAAGAAGCAAAGCCGGCGAACGAGTTCGATTATGCTTGTATCCTAAAGACCGCCTCCCGGTTCTTGCCCGGATTGGCTGGGAACGTGGGCGATCCCGCACGCATATTGAAATCTTCGGTCTGTCTTTATTCGATAACGCCAGACCAGCACTTCATCCTGGACGTTCATCCGGAACAGTCGAACGTGTTTCTCGCGGCTGGATTCTCAGGTCACGGCTTCAAGTTCGCTCCCGTGATCGGCGAGGTGATGGCGGATCTGGCGCTCAACGGCGTCACGAAGCTTCCTATTGATTTTCTGAGATGGAAGGAAGAACGGAGAGACAAATGGAAGCCGCAAACGGCGACTCTCGCGCCATCTTCATAACCGGAGGCGGTGGGGGAATTGGGCGAGCGCTTGCGCTGCTGTGCGCCAGGCG
Organism: uncultured Solirubrobacteraceae bacterium; assembly: GCA_964658695.1. GTDB lineage: Bacteria > Acidobacteriota > Terriglobia > Bryobacterales > Bryobacteraceae > Bog-105. Next base: position 7,220 of record CBAAAA010000163.1, read on the forward strand.
CGGTGACCGGATTGCCGTGCTCGACAAGAATGCCGAAGGATCGAAACTGGTGGCGGCGGAGGCGCTTGCCGCGGGGGCTCACGATGCAGTCGGCTTGTCCTGCGACGTAACGGATGAAGTGCAAATGGAAGCCGCTTTCAGCGAAGCGCAGCGTCAACTCGGCGCGCCGTACGGAATTTTCGCAAACGCGGGAATTGACGTCGGCGGTTCCATACACGAGATGCCCATGGAAAGCTGGCGTCGCATTCTCGACACGAATTTGACCGGGGTATTCCTCGCTTGCAAGCACGGTCTCAGGCAGATGCTGGCGGCCGGGATTCAGGGTTCGATTGTCTGTACATCCTCCCCCTGCGCCTTCGTTGCGCTGGCGGCCGGAGGAGCAGGTGCGTACAGTGCCACCAAGGGAGGCATTTCGGCGTTGGTGCGGTGCATGGCGATTGATTATGCCCGATTCGGGATCCGCGTCAACGCGATTGCGCCCGGAGCAACCGAGACCGGCATGACATGGAACAATGTGCCGCCGGATGACGTTGCCAGGATGCGGAAGCAGCTGGAACAGGAAATTCCTCTCGGCCGTCTCGCGCAGCCTCAGGATCCTGCGAAGGCGGCGCTCTGGCTGCTTTCGGATGAGTCTTCCTACGTCACAGGGTCGCACCTAGTTTGTGATGGAGGAATTCTCGCGAAATCCTCGATCAGCGTATAGGCGTCGCAAGGATGTCCGCAGACTGCTCTCTGGCTTCAAACAGCATTGACGCTGGCCATCGGTCTGGGCCTTGGCTTCCTGCCAGGTCCCGTTCAGGAGATTTACTTCATGGGAATCGACATCACACTCGGCCTGGTGCTCGTCTATGGGGTCAGCAATTACGGCGTGTATCGATTCTACCGGGAGAGAAGAACAGGGAATTCCGGATCTGAAAGCACGTTGTCTGTCCTGCTATATCCACGGCGTCGCGGATTTGGGTGGGGGTGGAGTCGGTCATACCTCTACCCGCAGGGCCACTGCGTCACGCCCCGCTGGCCGTCGCGTGTTGGCTGGCGGCAGGCGATGGCCTGATCTGGTGGATGAGCGCTACGGGCCGTGACGGCTGGACCCTGAGCGCCCGAGATATTTTCGAAGAACGTCGCGAGCCGGCCGTACTCACGCTGCCGGTATGATGGGTATCTCCATGTTACGCTAAGGCCGAGGTAAACTCTTGGCGCGCAAAGAGATTTCAGGTCCGGTCCCCGTCGCCCTTCGCGAAACTCTCTCGACCCAGACTTTAGATCAGTTAATCGGCTGGTTAAAGGATGGCACCTTCAAGCCCGGCGGCAAATTACCTTCTCAGAACGAACTGGTGGAACACTTCGGTGTCAGCAGAACCGGCGTTCGTGAGGCGCTTCAGATGATGGCCGCTCTGAACCTGATCGAAATTCGCCCCGGTCTGGGGTGTTTTGTAAAGACCATCTCCTCGGAGTACATCATTCACGCCGACGTGCTGGCGATTCTGCTCGAAAAAGAAGCAATCTTGGATCTGATTGAGACCCGAAAGATAGTAGAATCCGGGATCGCCTCTTTAGCCACGATGCGAGCTAAGACAGAGGACTTCTGGGTGATGGAGGATGTTCTCACACAACTCGAACGCTCCATTCACCGGGGCGAGAAAATCGCTTCTCTAGCGCCTGAGTTCCATTATGCACTCGCCAAAGCGACTCACAATGCCGTCCTTACCAAGCTGGTAAAATCATTCACCCACTTAATGGCCAAAGCGGGCGAGTTACTCGAGAGCAACATTGATGACCTGGAGCGATTCAAGCAGCATGAATTGACGTCGCACCGGGACTTATACAAAGTCATCCGCGAGGGCGATCCGGCTAAGTCGAGCCAAGCCATGGTGGATCACATCACATACTCGGAAGGCTTGATTGTAGATGCGTTCAAGAAAGCGGAAGGTCCGGCGAATCGTTTGCCTGAACAAGTCAGCATTCCCGCCTAACTGTCCATCTTGTCCGCAGAGGCTTCGCCGCGGAGCGGATAACGGCTTATCGGGAAAGGTTCCGGTGGTGGTTCCCACGAAAGCAGCACAACGGCAATGAAAGCACATACTATGCCGGCGCCCTGCAGCGCTGTCACTTTTTCGTGGAACAGAAGCGGAGAAAGCAGGACCACGGGAAGTGGATAGAGAGCGGTGAATACGGTTACTACGGAGGCTGTTCCACCCAGTTTCATTGCCTCGAAAAGTCCCCACGCTCCCAGAG
>CBAAAA010000164.1:0-9418 GCA_964658695.1 uncultured Solirubrobacteraceae bacterium
CATGAAGGTCTCATCATCCTGGCTGCGACGCTGGTCGAGGATAGGCTGCGCATCACTGCCAGCCGGATAGCGTAACCGGTCTGAGCCATCCGTCGCGGCCCGGTAGATGACCTCTGCGACGACACCGGGATCGGCGCCGTTCGCCATCATGGGCTCCACGGCGGCCATAAGGCCTTGCACCGTCTTCTGGTACTCGGCCAGCGACTCATCGTTGCTGAAGGCAAAAGATCGAGTGGCGAAGTCGGTCTTGATCGCGCCAGGCTCCACAACTTTCACTTTGACCCCAATCGCCTTCATCTCGTAAGCCAGCGATTCGCTGATTCCCTCAACCGCGAACTTGGTGCCGTGATAGAGCGTGCCCAGCGGGAAAGTGACCTTGCCGCCGATCGACGAGATATTGACGATGACGCCTGAGTGCTGGCCGCGGAAGTGTGGCAGCGCCGCCTTGGTGGTCGCCAGCAAACCGATGACGTTGGTATCGAATTGGCGGCGCACCGTCTCCATGCTGGTGGCCTCCAGGGGGCCGTAAGCGCCGAAGCCTGCGTTGTTGACCAGAACGTCGATCGAGCCGAACCGTTCGACAGCAGCATCGAAAGCCTGTTGGATCGAGTCCGGCTTGGTAACGTCCAATTTGGTGACAAGAACCCGGTCGAGAGCCGCAAGCTCCTTGCCGTGCTCAGGGTCACGCATGGTGGCAACCACATTCCAACCCTGTTGCTGAAAATACTGCGCCGTCGCCTTACCGATGCCGGTAGATGCACCCGTAATGAGGACCGTTTTGTTTTGTGCCATCGCCACTCTCCCGATTCGTGTTAATAGATGCTGTGGAGAATGCAATGACGCAGCTTTCGGAGGCGCCCTCAACGTAGCGTCCGCGAGCACGTCACAAAGGGGGGCCACATGCTGGACCACAGTTCGAACCAACCGCTCTCAATGCTAATATCGAGCGACAATGCTGCCTGCTCGCGTTCCGGGCTAAGTATTTGACAAACAAAGAACCAATGAGAATGAAATTGCTGAAGGTGACGCTGAGTTTCACTCTGGCGTCTGTGGCCGCCTTCGCCCAGGTCAATGCGGGTGAACAGAAGCCGGAACCGGATCTTCCCTTCACCATGACCACGGTGTCTACATTTGAATTGCCGTGGCGTCTGGCCTTTCTTCCCGATGGCCGCATGCTGATCACCGAAAAAGTCGGGCCCGTTTGGCTGGTGACCCAGCAGGGAGAAAAGGTCCCGCTGGAGAATACGCCGCCGGTCTATTGGCAGGGGCAGAACGGCATGTTAGGCGTCTTCATCTCGCCGCACTTCGCCACCGACAAAAGTATTTATCTCACCTATGTGGAGCCCGGAGATTACGGCGGCGGCCTCGCGCTGGCCCGCGGCACGCTGCAAACCTTCGGACACTCCGCCAGGCTTGGACATTTTGAAGTATTGTGGCATCAGATGCCCAAAGGTAAAGGTGGCCAGGAGGGAGCCCAGATTGCCTTCGCACCAGACGGCCAGTCCCTGTTCCTCTCCGTTGGCGAGCGCCAGCGCTTCACACCAGCCCAGGATCCCAACCAGCCCGAAGGCAAGATCCTCCACTTGACCCTGGACGGCAAACCCGCACCCGGCAATCCCAACGCTGGCAAAGTCGGCGCTTCCACCATTCCCCTGATCGATCCGCCAACCGACACCGAAGCCGCCAAGACGGCGAAGGTCGTCAGCACGTATCACTTTCCCGGCCCCAACCTGACTCCGGCGGAAACCTGGACCACCGGTCACCGCACACCCTATGGCCTGGCGTTTTCCCCCACCGGCGAGTTGTGGGAGGTCGAGCATGGCCCGCTCGGCGGCGACGAGCTGAACCTGATCGAAAAGGGGAAGAACTACGGCTGGCCGCTCGTCTGCTACGGCAATAACTACAACGGCGTGCCCATTCCCAAGCCCGACACGCGACCCGATTTAGCGAAGCCGGTTATCTACTGGGTCCCGGTGATCGCGCCGGGAAATCTGATGTTCTACACCGGCGCCCAGACCTTCCCGCAATGGAACGGGAACGGCTTGATCAGTGGACTCGCAAGCAAGAGCCTCATCCGCATCGTCTTTGACGGACATGGCGGCGCTAAAACAGCCGAACGTTGGGATGTAGGCCGCCGAATCCGTGATGTGGAAGAAGGTCCTGATGGCTCGCTCTGGATGCTCGAAGACGCCAATCCCGGCGCGCTCATCCATGTGACGCCGAAGTGACCGGTATACAAAAGATTGTTCTCTGGAGATAGACAATGCAGATGACGACCATTCGAAACCTTTCGTTTGGCATTGCTCTGATCGCAGGTGTTGCGCAGACTGTTTGCGCCGCCGACATCCTGATTTCCGATGCGAAATCGCAGCCGGAAAGCCTGACCGTGATGCCGGGCGGCGTTCTGATCGTCGGCAGCGCCAGTTCGCCTTTTGTCTACAAGGTGAGCCCTGGGGCATCAACCGCCGAGAAGTTCATCGACGCGAGCGCGGAAGGCCCCGGAACGTTTTTCTTTGGCATGCTCGCGGATGCGTCGGCTAACACGTTGTGGACCTGTCAACTAACGCCGGCGCCCGACAAAACTCCAGTGCAGCGGCACAGCGCGTTGAGAGCTTTCGACCTTTCCACCGGCACACCCAAACTCCGTTGGGACCTGCCGGGCGACAACACCACCTGCAACGATTTTGCGATTGGGCCGGATAAAGCTCTCTACATAACCGATACCGCCAACGGTAAGATTTACAAACTCCCGGCCGGCGCTTCCGCTGCAGAACTGTTTGTGGAGAGCCGGGCGCTCATGGGCGTCGATGGCATCACCTTCTTGAAGGGCGCCCTCTACGTGAACAACGTCATCTCGAACAATCTCTACCGAATCCCGGTGGACGCCAGCGGAAAGGCTGGAACGCCGGTCGATATCTGGATGGATCAGCCGGTCAAGGGACCCGACGGCATGCGCGCCGCGAACGGCAGACTCATGGTGGCGGAAAACGGCAGCGGCCAGATCTCTACCATCACCGTAAACGGAGACAAGGCCAGCGTCAAGGTGATCAAGCAAGGCCTGAAAACACCAACCGGAGTCGAACCCGCGGGCAACATACTGTGGATTGCGGAGCGCGGCGCAGGTAAGGCCGTCTCTATCCCGTTGCCGGATTGATTCCATCGAGGACCGCTCAGTTCCGGATCCTGTCGTATTACGGACTACGGACATTGACCCTTGCGGTTGTCGAACACTCGGCGAGCCTGCGGTCATCGCACGTGAATGACTGGGTCAGAACCGAGCAAATCCCAACGGTTGCCCTCGAAATCAAGAAAGACAGCGACCTTACCATAAGGCTCGACCCGAGGCTCTGAGATGAAACGGATTCCGGCCCGAGTCATTGTTTGATACATCGCTTCGAAGTCTTCGACTCGCAGAAACAGACCAACACGTCCCGCGAATTGCTGTCCGATCACGTTAACCTGATCTTCGCCATCAGCGCGGGCAAGGAGGATGCCTGTCTGGGCTCCGGGCGGCCTGACCACCACCCAGCGTCTGGGACGTCCATCATTGGTCAGCGAGGGCGTATCTTCGACCAACTCAAACTGAAGTATGTCGACGAAGAACCGTATGGCCGGTTCGTACTCCTTCACAATTAGTGCCACCAGATCGAGATTCGCCACAGCCCAAGAGTACTTAAGTAACTCCGAACGCTCAACAGCAACTCGATGTTGTTTCGATCGCACCGGGATCGCAAGCGAACGATGCCTTCACCGGATCATGATCATGTCGCGATACCGATGCTCCTCGCCTGGCTCTCCAGTTGCGAGGTGGCCTTCCCTAACCCGGAAAGACGTCGAAACCCTTCTGATCGGAATGTTCCATGCCTCCATAGACCGGGTGCTGCTATAGATTGCGTAAATATCGCCGGGGGAGCGTGACGAGCCAGCCCGGTAACAGCGGAGAGCATCACCCCGAGTACCAGCACCCATGTGTGCGCCTCTGATGAAACGGTGTGCTAATCAATAAACCAATATCCAGGAGGTATATTGCCCGGGCCCGGCGCTTGACGACCGCGCGAAACTCGGCATATGGCACTCAACCACCAAGCCATAACCAACTTACCAGTCGATCCGACGGAACAGCAGGACGATAGCAGGAAAAAGCTGGTGTTACTCGGCAACAAATGCGAGAAGCGGCTTCCGGAGGTCTGTGCCGCGAGACAGATTGGCTCACCATCCTGCTTATCATCCTTCAATCTGCCCGGCATTTCGACCAGTTTCATGGAGGCAACACACCGGGGAGCTGATGAAGAATCTTACGACGGGCGCTTTCCGCGCCTTAAGTAGTTTCAACTATAGGGTATGGGCAGCCGGCGCCCTGGTGTCCAACATCGGGACATGGATGCAGCGCATCGCCCAGGATTGGCTCGTGCTCACGCAGTTGACGAACCACGATGCTTCCGCCGTCGGTATTGTCATGGGCTTGCAGTTTGCTCCGCAGCTGCTTCTGCTGCCGTGGACAGGCCTGGCGGCGGATCGCTTCAACCAGCGCAGGCTCCTGCTGCTTACGCAGGCGACGATGGGCGTACTGGCGCTGATTCTGGGAGTGCTTACGATCGAAAGCGTCACCCGCCTCTGGCACGTGTACGTGTTTGCATTTCTATTTGGTTCTACCGCTGCGCTCGATGCCCCGGTACGACAGACCTTTGTAGCGGAGCTCGTAGGCGACGAGCATCTTCCCAATGCAGTAGCGCTCAACTCCACGTCGTTCAATGCTGCTCGGATGATCGGCCCCGCGCTGGCCGGTCTGCTTATCGCGAAGGTCGGCAGTGGTTGGGCGTTCCTCATCAACGGATTATCGTTCGCCGGCGTGCTGATTTCTATGTCTTTATTTCGTGTCTCAGAGCTACAACCGAGCGTGAGGGCCACGCGCGCACCAGGTGGATTCATGGAAGGCTTCCGCTATGTTTGGGGGCGCGCAGACCTCAGAGCCATCATGATCATGTTGTTTCTCATCGGCACCTTCGGATTGAACTTCCCGATCTTTATCTCAACGATGGCCGTCAACGTACTTTACTGTGACGCGAAAGGATTTGGGCTACTTTCCTCCATCATGGCGGTTGGCGCCATTTCGGGAGCTCTGCTTGCCGCTGGTCGGGGCAAACCTCAATTCGGTACTTTATTTGTCGGCGCTGCTGTTTTCGGCATTGGATGCACACTCGCTGCGCTGTCTCCCGGCTTTTGGTGGTTTGCCGGTTCTCTGGTGTTGATTGGTGTCGCCGCTTTGACACTCACAAACACGACTAACAGCATGATGCAGCTCTCTGCCGCACCTGCAATGCGCGGGCGAGTCATGGCGCTTCGCCTGGCTGTTGCGCTCGGCGGTACTCCGATCGGCGCACCCATCATCGGCTGGGTAGCCAATCACTTCGGCCCGCGCTGCGCGCTTGGAGTAGGCGCCGCCTCGGGGTTTGCCGCCGCTATCGTGGCCGTTCGGTTTCTGAGGCAACGAACAGAATCCATATCCGAAGAGAGCCACGTCCAATTTGAGGCGAAGTAAAGAGGTTGGCCTGAGGTCGGATCAGCAACGATAAGCAGCCAATCCTGGCCAAATCACGACCTACTCGGAAAACTGTCCGTTGTTATGACCGGTCCGGCGAACAGGCGCGGGCGACGGGAATCGCCGATCGATGGCTCATGAACCAGAGCAACGAGTCGACACTGCGGTTGTCGGTCGCGGTAACGGTGTGGTGGCAAAATAAATCGCAGGGAGCAGACGATGATGCCGGAGCAGTCAGGAATACCCTCTGCAGATCCGTTCGGCGGTCGGCAACCGACCAGTCACGAACAGATGACTGGACTGCCCTGGGATGCGTCCTACCATGACGGCCCTGCACCGTGGGATATCGGTCGGCCCCAGCCGGCAATCGTACGTCTGGCATCCGAAGGCGGATTGGCCGGAACAGTGCTCGATGCGGGCTGCGGGACCGGTGAGCATGCTCTTCACATCGCCTCTCTGGGAGTGTCAGTTCTAGGTGTTGACGTGGCTGAGACGGCACTCGCGCTGGCCCGAGAGAAAGCGCGAAATCGCGGGATTCAGGCCGAATTCGCTACCGCTGACGCACTACATCTGGAGCTTTTGCGTTGCAGGTTCCAGACGGTGCTGGACTCCGGGCTGTTCCATACCTTCAACGCCGGCGAGCGATCACGATATGCGGCGAGTCTGGCGTCGGTGACCGAAGACGATGGAACCCTGTATGTGTTGTGCTTCGGTGATTATGGCCCCGCTATTGGGCCGCATCCTGTCAGTCAGGACCAGTTGAGAGCGGCATTCAGCGCCGGGAACGGATGGAATGTCGCCAGCATCGAACCGGCTCGGATCCAGACGAGATACCACGACCGTGACGCACCAGCCTGGCTTGCGACAGTCAAGCGGATCCCCGCTGCGACAGCTCAATGAATGTATAATCGGCAACGCGGAAAGGTGAGCCAAAGAGAATAACGAGTATCCCATGCAATCCAGATCACTCTCCAAATTCCTGGCATCGTTGGGAAAGATCCTGTCGCCTGCAGCCATTCTTTTCGCCATCGCGATCACCCCGGTCGCCGGCGCTTCCGCGCAAACGGTCTCACCTCGATCGTGTGACCTCTACGCATCCGCGACCCCCTGCGTCGCTGCCTTTAGCACCACGCGCGCCTTGTATCGCGCATACACCGGCCCTCTTTACCAGGTCACGCGGCAGTCCGATAAGGCTCAAACCGACATCGGCCTCTCTCGCAACGGTTATGCCAACTCCATAGCACAGGACAGATTCTGCGCCAACACTTCCTGCATCATTACAAAGCTCTACGACCAGTCACCCAACCACAACGACCTCACGCCCGCGCCTCCCGGTGGCGCAGCACACGGCCCCGGCCCCAGTGGCTACGACGTCCCTGCCCTGGCCAACGCTCTCCCGGCAAACGTCGCCGGACACAAAGTCTACGGCATCGCCATCTCCCCTGGCATGGGCTACCGCAACGACAGCCCCAAAGGCACCGCGGTCAACGGGCAGCCCGAAGGCGTCTACATGGTCACCTCCGCGCTCGACCTTAACGAGAAGTGCTGCTTCGACTTCGGTAACGCCGAGACCAACAATCTGGACAATAAAGCCGGCCACATGGACGCCATCAACATCATGTGCCACGGCAGCCCATGCAGCCCCGATGCAGGGCTGGACATGGAGGATGGCATCTACGGCCATCTCAAGGTGCCTCCCGGCGCTGCCTTCGTTACGGACATGGGCGCCAGCGACGGACAACACACCTACGCCATTTATCAGGGCAATGCTCAGTCCGGAGCCCTCACCACCACCGGCATCATCCCTCTTCCCAACGGCTATCAGCCCATGCAACAGGAAGGAGCCATCATCCTCGGGATCGGCGGCGATAACAGCAATTGGGCCACGGGCTACTTCTTTGAGGGCGTGATGACCAGGGGAATGCCAAACGCTCCGGCAATGGAAGCGGTTCAGCGCAACATCGTGGCCGCTCAGTACGCGGGCCACCTTCAGCCATAACATTATCCGCATCAATCCCGCGACCAACAATGTCGCCACGACCCGTGTGCGCCTCTGATAAACCGGAATGCTCACCACTCATTTACCGGTCGCCGCCCAGCGGATTCCTTGCGAGAGAAGCTTGCGGAACTCGGGCGAAGCGAGATTGGGATTTTGTTCGTTCCGCCACGTGTGGCCTAACATGGTCACGTAAACCCGGCCTCTACCATAGTGGTTCACCCAATCCATAGGCTCGTTCTTTCCCGAAACTGGCGAGTGCGCATAAGTCAGGATAGTGAGACCTTCAGCGGGTCCGTGCTGGCCATGAGTTAACTGCTCCATGGGCTGAAGCCAGTGGTCCGGTAAACCGCGTGTGATGGGATGGTGGTGATCGAGCACGTACACCACGAAATCAGCACGCGGCGGATGACCAGGGCTCAATCCCTCGCCCTTCGGAATCGTCACGACAGTGCCGTTGTCCGAAATGGCAAGACTCGGACCGAAACCGGGCTCTCGCCATCCCAACCCAATCATCTCGTTATAGGCCACCCAGTGTAGAAATGCATTGTTGGCCGCATGGTAAACGACGAGACCTCCGCCCCCTTTGACGTAGGCCTCCATCTGCATCTCGACGCGCTCAGGCCATCGGATTCCGTCATCCAGGTGGCCGCCGTTGAAGTTGTTGACGACGACCTGATACTTGAGGAAATCCGGTTTCCACTGTTTCAATGTTTCTGAAGTCAGGGTGGAAACATCGACGGTGAACCCGCCTGCCTCGTCAAGAATTGACCGGATTCCCGCGGTTCCGGCGACCCAATCGTGATTGTTGATGCCATCGACAATCAGAACACGGATCTGCCCACTGGCCGGAGTAATCGTCGATAGCAGCCAACTGATAAGCAAGACCGGGCACGAGCGACGCATCGACTACATATTAGCTGTGCCGTTGACCATCGCCTCACGGCTCCCACGCCCTTGCGAACAGAAAGCGCGTATGGGGGCACTCACTCCGAGCAAGGCAACACGTTTACAGAGCCAGAAGGTACTTGGCAAGTGGACTGATCCGCCTAAGTGTTTCCGGACGCATTAGAGAAGGAAAGTCGAAGTGCGATTTTTCGGTTCGTCGGATGTAGGCTCCCTGAATCGAACGGCGAGGCGATTCTGACAGGTTAGCGGCATGGCCGTGCCACACCGAACCGTTGTAAACGATCATCGATCCAGCACGACCACATGCTTGAACCAGGCCGTCAGCGGTCTCAGGAGGGCAGCTCGCGCCCTGAGATCCTGGCAAGAAATGCGTTGCCCCGTTTTCCCGTCGAAAATCGTCGACCATGAGAATGAATCCCAGCATCGGCCACCCGGTTTCGTCAGCAGGAAAATCGACATGCAATTTCTGAGCCGGTTTGTGTGGGTTCAACGTTCTTGCGAGGAGACTGCTCAGCTTGAAAGGCTGCCCGATGATTTTGCAAGCGGCTTGGAGAACGGGTGTGTGCACGTATAAATCGTCGAACGCCGCCCCGCGGTTTACAAAGTCGTGTACCCGTGTTGTGGAGCCACTTCCTGCAACGTCAGCAGGATCAGCTTGGGATAGCGAAAGGTCGTAAAAATTCGCCAGTTCAGCAATCTTGCAGTCAGGCGCCGGTCCGGCTATCACGACAAAACCTTCGCTCTGGAGAGTTCGAGCAGATGCTGATTCTAACGCTGAGCTTGTGAGAATCGCGTTGAAGTATTCGTCCATGAAGTGGGTCAGCAATCAGTCGCAGCATTCGAACCAGGGTATCGCTGCAGGGACGAGCCTTCGGGCGACCCGGAAGTGACTTGGCCCAGGCAGACTTGCGAGTACAACCTCGCTGCGTGCATTGTAGCCGTCTGACCGAATCACGCACCGCCGAAATCGTGTT
>CBAAAA010000165.1:0-3843 GCA_964658695.1 uncultured Solirubrobacteraceae bacterium
AACGGAGGACCGATCGACTGGGGCTTTGCGGAGACACTGGCCTTTGGCAGCCTGGTGCTGGAAGGGACGCCGATCCGGCTAAGTGGAGAGGATGTCTCACGCGGAACCTTCACGCAAAGGCATCTACAGTTCAGTGACTATGACACCGGGCAGCCCTATGTACCGCTGCGGCACTTAAGCCAGTCGCAGGCCCGCTTCGAAGTTGTGGACAGCTTACTGAGCGAGTACGCTGTGATGGGCTTCGAGTTCGGCTACAGTGTTGCCGATCCGTTAACGCTGGTCTTGTGGGAAGCGCAGTTCGGCGATTTCGCAAACGGAGCGCAGATCATTATCGATCAATTCATTGTGTCCGCGGAGCCGAAGTGGAATCAGCCGAGCGGCCTTGTTCTGCTGCTGCCACACGGACTGGAAGGACAGGGGCCGGAACACTCGAGCGGACGGATTGAACGGTTTCTCACGCTCTCCGCCGAGAACAATATCCAGGTTTGCAACTGCACCACTCCGGCGCAGTATTTCCACCTGTTGAGACGCCAGATGTACGGGGGTGACGACCGTCGGGGCATTCGGAAGCCGCTCATTGTTTTTACGCCGAAATTCCTCTTGCGCTATAGCAAGGCGGCATCGCGCCTGGATGAGTTGACGGCTGGTTCTTTCCAGGAAGTGATCAGCGATGCGCAATTCCTGGGAGCGCAGGTGAAACGGGTGTTGCTGTGTTCCGGCAAGATCTACTACGACTTGGTGAACAAGCGCGAAGAACTGGGGCGCAACGATGTTGCGATCATCCGGCTGGAACAGCTGTACCCGTTCCCGTTAAATCAGTTGCAGGATGTGTTGCGCCGCTACTCGGATGCGGCGGATCTTTTCTGGGTGCAGGAAGAGCCGGAGAATATGGGCGCCTGGCCGTTTGTTGAGGGCCAGATGCAGCCGATCATCAATCCTGGTGGCGCCAGCGGTCCGTTACGAAGGAGCTTGCGGTTCGTGGGCAGATGTGCGACCGCCAGTCCGGCGGCAGGTGCCCAGAAGGTACACAACGATCAACAGGAAGCGCTGGTGAACGAAGCGTTTTCGACAGCCCCGGGGACAGTTCGCAAGGCACGGCGCTTAGTCCGGAAGAAGAGATAACTCTTCTTTTCGCACGACGGCGCGAAACGCAACTTACTAAGCTCTACTTAGGCACGTCCGGATCTGACGGGGATTCTTTGCCGGGTTGCAACCGCATGGCCTCATACAAGGCCTGCAGATCGTTCCGTTCCTTCTTCAATTTTTCGAACTGCGCCAGTTCCCGCTGCGAATCGGCTTCCCTGCCGAGTTCACGATATAGCACTCCCAGACGATAGTGACTGGCCGGATTGAACGGCTCCAGTTCCACCGCGCGCTGCAAAGGCGGAGCTGCTTTTTCTAACTGATGCAGCGTCATCAATGCTTTCGCCAGCCCGAGATTGGCGTCCGGATCATTGGGTTGCAGTTGTAGTGCGCGCGAATAGTAGTCCAGGGCGCCTTTTGCGTCGGAGCGGCGCGATTCGATGTCACCGAGCCGGCCCAGCGATTTTGCATCGAATGGATTCTCTGCCAAGGCTTCCTTGTACTCCTTCTCCGCTTCCGTTCGATCCGCTGGGGAGGAGGATCCATTTAAGATTTCAGCGAGTTCGAAGTGCAGATCGGAACGGTGTGGGTCTAAAGCAATCGCCTGGCGATACTGGGCGGTAGCGCCTTCGTGATCTGCACGCCTGGCTAGTTCGTGCGCCTCAAGTTGGTGCATTCTGGAGGATTTCGGAGCTACCATGGCGAGGCTCAGTGTGGTCTCATCGGCGAGGTCGGCATAGATGCGGTGCGCAGTGAAGAGTATGTCGGGGTCAGTGGGCTTGAGTTGCCTGAGAGCATTGATGACCTCGGCCGCTTTACTCAGATCATTCAAGGCGTAATCGACTTCGACAAGTTCCAGGCCAGATTGGATGCGGAGCTTTTCCTCCTGCACTTGAGGAAATGCAGCTGCAAGATCCGTCTGTGCTGAAGTGTTATCGCCGACACGCTTCTCGCTCATCCCAAGCAGGCTTTGAAGCTTGAAAAGGCTGGGATTGAGCTTCAAAGCCGCGCGCAGTTGCTGAACCGCTTTCGGATAGTCACCAGTGAAGAAAGCGGTGACGCCGATGTTTGCTTGAGCGTCCAGATTGCCGGGGTCAAGATCAAGAATGGCCTCGTATTCACGGATGGCAAGCGCCGGCTGTTTCGATTGTAAATACAGCTGAGCCTGACGGGCGTGCGACAAAATCAGTTGCTGCTTCTCGTCGCTCGACTGTCCATAAAGGGCTCGCGATGAGAGAGCCAGCAGAGCGCCGCATAGCAGGAGTATTGCTCGAATCAGGTAAGTACTTCCCAAAGATAAATGCAAACCGGCCGCGCAACGTGGTCGCCGGCGGCCGGGTGCCTCACTACGACAGATTTTAGAACGAGAAGCGTGCGCCCAACTGCAATCTCCGGTTTCCAAAGGGATTCAAGCTGGAGTTGTAACTGCCGGTTATCCCCGAGATAACGCCCGCAGTCGAGGTGCCAATGGAGGTGTTCGGGATGTCGAAGTTCGAATGATTCAACCCGTTAACCGCGTCGAAGCGCAGCTGCAAGTTACCGGTCTCGCGAGGAAGAGGAATCCGGAAATTCTTTCCGAGCGAGAAATCGACATCTTCGATTCCCGGACCACGGAAGTTGTTCCTTCCCGAGTTTCCAAAGGTTCCGGCAGCGGGTATGGCAAAGGCTGGATTGCTGCAGCCGTTCGGGTAAGTGGTTCCGTCTTGCTGCAAAACGCATGGATTGAACCACTCGTTGATGCTCTGATTGGAGACAGTCGGGTTGGCGATTATGTTGGGATACCAGCTGCCTGCCAGAGATCCGCTGTTGTTTGCCGTCCCGACAACAAACGTAAATGGGCGGCCGGATTCGAGCGTGAAAATGGTGGAGAGCTGCCAGCCGCCGAGCGCTGCGTCCAGCACGCCGCCGCGATTCATGAATGATCGTCCCTTTCCGAACGGAAGTTGATAAGTAACATCGCCCTTGAACATTTGAGGGATGTCGAAGTTGGACGGTCCGTAATTCGCAGCGGGATTGTAAGAGTATTGGTACACCTGTCCGCCATCCCGGCTGCCCCAACCGGAGGAGTCCTGGTCATCCAGCAGGCGCGACCACGTGTAGTTGACGTCAAACTGCAAACCGTAACTCAGCCGTTTAGTTACGGAGACCTGTGCGGAGTTATACCAGGAGATGCCGTTAAAGGTGTTCCCGCTGATGCCGTCGAACTGCGGATAAGGACGCAGCGATTGCGACGCAGAGGTGTTTGCGGCGCTGGCGGCTAGTGAACCGGCGGGGACTTGATTGATGTCAACCGGGAAAGAAAGATTTGTTCCGTGACTTCCGACGTACGCCAGTTGTAACATCATTCCGCCGCCAAATTGCTGCTGGATACTGATGTTGTACTGGTAATTTTTGGCGACTGGCGTGTGATAGGGAACGTAATTCACACCCTGACCGTTATATGCTTCCGCTGTGCGGGTTGGCCCAACGTAATTCAGACTTGCGAAGCTCGCCTGGCTCAGGATGAAGACTGGATTGATGTGATTCGACTCGGTCAGTGAGCCCTGGCTGTTTGTGCCCAGTCCTTCAGAGCTGCCGCTGTAAGTGTCGATACTCCAGCCATAGCTATAAATTCCGAAGCCGCCCCGAAGGACGGTTTTGCTAAGAGGGGAATACGCGAAGCCGACGCGTGGAAGAACGACGTTGTAGACGGGAGCCTCCAGATTTGAGCGGCCGTTGTTACCGCCGAACCACATTGCCCCGAGAGTCCCGGTGGCTGGG
>CBAAAA010000165.1:3853-9408 GCA_964658695.1 uncultured Solirubrobacteraceae bacterium
GAGGCGATTTGCGACTTCATTCCACGCACCCTGGATTTCGTAGCGAAGTCCAAGGTTGAGGGTCAGCTTCGGAGTCACTTTCCAGTCGTCCTGGACGAAGAACTGGGGGCTCTTCTGGCGGAAGCCGACGATGGGCGTATTGCTCGCGCTCCAATTATCGACGTAACCGAGCAGGAAGTCGGCATAGCCAAGACCGCCGCTGCCATTCGATGGTGCGGACTGGGTAAATACGCCGCTGAAGCCGAAGGTGCCGGCATTGACGTTGCCCCATGGGGTCGAATTGTCCTGGTACATCAAGACCTCGCCACCGAACTTGAGGATATGCTTGCCTCGGATGAGCGTGACCACATCGGACGGCTCAAAGCTGTTCTCGTTGTAAATGGCGCTGGTGCCCGCGCCCAGGCTGGAGCAGCAGGTGCCGGTGACGTTGATGGAAGGCGCTATGTTGGCGACGGCATAGTTCCAGCCGAGGCCCTGGGGAATGTTCTTGTTCTCAGAAGCGGGCTGGAAATTATTTGCCTGGCGCGTGAAGCCGAAGCGGAACTCATTCACGGTATTGGCGGTGGGGGTCCAGACGTCCGAGATCTGGGCATTATAACTGCCGATGTCGGAAGTGGTTGTATCGAGCGGGAAGTCTGGCGCAGGGTCATATGACGGGTTGTCCCGCTCGGTCACGGACATCGTCAGGCGATTCCTGTCGGTTAAGTTGTAATCGGCACGGCCGAAGTAGCGCATGAACGGAGACTGAGACGGCAAGAGCCCAACCCAGTTATTCTGATAACCCGGTCGATTGGGGAGCGGGTAGAGAGATTGGAACTTCAATGCAAGCGGATCGAGCATGCTGGTCGGAATGGTGTTGTTCGGGAACGGGGTGCGGGTCGTTGGATCGTAGATGGTCGGGAAAATGGGATTCGAGAAGTTGCCCGCTCTCATGTCCGTAGTGGGATAAGTGTTGCTGAAATAACTCGTAGTATTATTTACGATCTTGTCCGCATTGAAGAAAAAAAACGCTTTGTTGCGGATGATAGGGCCGCCGACGGAGCCGCCGAAGTTGTGGTAGCGGAGACGAGGTACATCGCTTGAGAAGAAGTTTCTGGCATCGAAGAAATCATTTTGCGCATATTCGTAAGCCGAGCCGTGGAACTGGTTGGTGCCGCTCTTGCTGATCTGGTTAAAGACCGCGCCTCCGATGCCGTATTGAGCGGAGAAGGTGGACGTTTCCATCTGAATTTCCGCAACGTCTTCGAAGACCATGGAATCGAAGTTGGCGCTGTGCGGCAGCGATACATTCGCGCCATCGGCAAGGAAGTTGGAGTAATAAGGCATGTTCCCGTTGACCGCCACGCCGCCGCTTGAACCCGCGGCGCCTGGCAAAAGCCTTGTGAAATTCTGCCAGTCCTGCCCGACGTTCGGAAGGGTTTGCATGGTTTTGGAATCGAGTGTCGTCGATTGCTCGCTGTTCTCGTTCTGAAGCAGCGGAACCTGCTCGGTGACCTGAACTTCCTGCTGTTCAGCGCCGACTTTCAGTTGCCCGTCCACAGTCACGGGGTTTACCGTGATCTCAATATCGGTGAGCAGTAACTTGCTAAAACCTGTTTTGGTAAAGGTGATGCTGTAAGTTCCGGGCACCAGGGAAACGGCGTCGTAAACCCCGGACCCGTTGGAAGTCAGGTCGCGGTGCGTACCAGTCTGCGTATTTAGCACCGTGACACTGACGTCCGGAACAGTTGCGCCAGATGGATCGGTAATGACGCCTCGGATCTCACCGGAGTTCGTGTTCTGGGGCAATGCCGGCCAGGGTACTGACAACCCAAAAACAAATGCGACGGCGATGTACTTGAAGCAACGAAACTTGCCTGGGGAACGATGGAATTTGAAAGGTAGGCAGTCCGATATACTCGTGCGCGGAGCAGGGGATTCGCTGAACACAAACATGGGTCAACTCCTGAAGCTAGCTTGAACGACTTCACTCAGTCTAACTTACTTTGACTAAGGTGTCTGTTGCTCTCTACGCATGCTGGAGAGCAGGAGATCATCGTCGGCCACAGGCGGGGGCGCGGGGGGTACGTTCTCAAGTGAGCGGTGCGGGAGAGAGTAATTTACTTACTGGACGATGCCTTTGAATACGTCCGCTACCAGGATCACGCCGCTGCCGATGGCCCCCGGCAGTAAGATTGCTTCGTCTGACAACCAGGCGCGGTGAGTGCTCCCCTGATAAGTGTGGATGGACCGCTCTTCGGGATCGACGATCCAAACGGCGAGGCACTCCCCAGAGGAAAGAAACAGGTCTTTCTTGGCTATCAGCTCTCGCCAGGTGTTCGAGTCGGATTTGACTTCGACGACCAGTTGCGGGCTGCCTAACGGGTAGCCGCCATGTTCATCCGCAGCGATCCAACGCGCGCGATCGATGACAAAGACATCTGGCCTTGGCCCCTCTGCCATGCCTAAACGGACGGTCGTGTCCAGGCGGACGACATAGTCAGAGGCAATGACATCATCGAGCAGTCTGTACAGCGCAAGGCATAAATCCTGATGACGGCGGTTGGGGCTGGGGGACAAGATCACTACTCCGTGAATGAGCTCATCGCGACGGCCTGCGGGCGCTTCGTATTGACTGTACTCGTCAAACGTCATCAGCCTCTATTATCGATGAAGTCTTGGATGGCGGAGCAGGCGGTTTCAACTCCGTCCTCGGCGCCGATTAGTTGGCCGATAGCGCGGGCTCTCGCGGCATAGGATTCATCGGCCAACAGCCTCTTCAGTTCGGCAGCGGCACTCGGTGCTGTGTAGCGGTCCCGCTGGATAGTGAGGCCACAGCCGAGTTTTTCGACGCGGGCGGCGTTGTCGGGTTGATCGTGCGCCCAGGGCACTACGACCATCGGCTTTCCGGCGCGTAAAGCTTGGGCCGTGGTGCCAATGCCGCCTTGATGGATGCTGGCGGCGCAGAGCGGCATTACCTTCGAGTACGGGGCGTACGAAGCGATGTGAATCGATTCCGGTATCGGTTGCGGGAAGCTGTCTCGCGGCATGCCGCCGACCAGCAGGATGGCTCGCATACCTAGTCTCTGGGCCGCTTCGAAGCTTTCTCGATAGAAGCTTCCCGGGTGCATGACCGCGGAAGAACCCAGCGTGAAGAGCAGCGGCGGCGGACCGCTTGCAAGAAAACGAGCGGTATCGGCGGCGTTGACGGCGGGATCTGGACTCCATTTCTGAAGCCCGACACCAAGCTGATCGTAGAAAGGAAAGCCGGTGACGCGCGCTGCGGCGGGCCAGTCGGGCTGTGGCTTGGCGTAGTGAGCGGAGAACCAGCAGAGTGTTCCAAATGGTGAGAACTGTCCTTCGAATATCGGGTTGGCAGTGGATTTCGGAAGGTCCAGCCTGCGGCGTAATCTGGCAACTGGTTTGGTCCAGGATGCAGTGCTTTGTTTTCCGAGTTCCAAGACTGCTCCGACCACTCCGGGTCCGAAGAATTCGAGTTTCTGCACCCAGCGAGCCGGCGGCAGGACGGGCGGGTCATAGCGGGAGAGGAACGCCATCGGCTGCAGGACCACGGAGAGCCATGGCATTTTCAAGTGCTCAGCAACGACCGGTCCGGCGTAAGCGGCGGCATGCGTCAGGAGCAGATCCGCGCCTTTGCATACGGGCAGCAGGTCGGCGAAGCTGTCCTCGACAGCGGGCATGATGTAGTCGCGGACCAGAAACTTTGTTCCATGTTTTGGATGCCAGATTTTCTCGAGGAAGGGCTGGTTGCCGGCCATCGCCCCGATATCGGGACGAACCGGAGCGAACTCGATCGCTTCGGCCCCAATTTTGGCGCGGTAGACCTCCGCAGTCGCCAGCACCGGTTTGTGCCCGCGCTGCTTTAATCCGATAGCGACGGCCAGATAGGGATGAAGGTCGCCGAAAGAGCCAAAGGTATTGAGGACGATGCGTGCCAAGGTTCCTCTTCATCATCAGGGACGGGCCTTCAAATTCACCATCAGACAAAAGCCTTTAAACGGGGATTTGATACAACAGGCTCGATGGCTTTCAAGAATACGGCCCTGCTTTGCCTTCTCTCCTCCAGCGTAATAACGACCTCGCTTTTTGCGCAGAGCGACATCGGCGGCGTGTGGCGCATCCACACCGAGCGCCAGGATGGCACCTTTGATGATTCGTATCTCAACCTGAAGCAGGATGGGAGCACTGTGACCGGGTCGGTGATCCACAATTACCATCCGACCGAGATCAAGAGCGGTACCTTTTCCACCGGGAAACTGCACTTCCTGATCAATCCCTGGCGGCAGGTTGTGACGACCTATGATGGGAGTCTGAACGGCGATCAACTGACACTCACGCTGGTGACCAGTGGTGGAGATCATCCGGAGAGAACGGTGAAGACTTCCGCGACGCATGCCAGTATCGAAGCCACTCGCCCGCCTGCGCCACTGCCGGTTCCCGAACTGCATGATGTGCCGGATAACCAACTGGTAAGAACGCCGCCGATGGGCTGGAACAGTTGGAACCACTTCGCGGGCAGGGTGACCGACGCGATCGTGCGGCAGACGGCGGACATTATCGTCTCTTCGGGGATGAAAGATGCCGGCTATGTGTACGTAAACATCGACGACACCTGGGAGGGGAAACGCGACAGTTCCGGCGTGATCCATACCAATACGAAGTTTCCAGATATGAAGGCGCTTGCAGACTACGTGCATTCGAAGGGGTTGAAAATCGGCATTTATTCTTCCCCCGGACCGCTTACTTGTGCGGGTTACGAAGGAAGTTTCGGACATGAAGCGCAGGATGCGAAGACATATGCGGAGTGGGGTATCGATTATTTGAAATACGACTGGTGTTCGGCAGGATCCGTTTACAAGAACTCAGACCTGCGGGCGGTGTATCAGAAGATGGGCGATGCGCTGCAGGCGAGCGGGCGGCCGATTGTGTTCAGTCTTTGCCAGTACGGTCTGGAAGACGTATGGAAGTGGGGCGACAAGGTGGGCGGAAATTTGTGGCGCACGACGGGCGATATCCAGGACAAGTGGAAGTCACTCGAAGAGATTGGTTTTGTTCAGGCGGATATCAACCCTTACGTCAAGCCCGGGCATTGGAATGATCCAGACATGCTGGAAGTGGGGAACGGCGGGATGACGACGGATGAGTACCAGGTTCACATGAGCCTGTGGGCTCTGCTGTCGGCGCCGCTGCTGGCGGGCAACGATCTCGAGGGAATGACTGCGGAGACCAAGGGCCTGCTGATGAATAAGGATGTGATCGCAGTCGATCAGGATCCTGCCGCCAACCACATTAAGCGCACGGTGATGGACGGCAAGACGGAAGTATGGACTCGCGAGATGGCGGACGGATCGCAAGTGGTGGCTTTGTTTAACCGCGATGAAACAGCAAAGCCGGTGACGGTGAATTGGTCGAAAATTGAGATTGCCGCGCCTGCCAAAGCTGTCGATTTGTGGTCGCATCATGACGTAACCTTGTCGGGGGACAGCTACACAACCACTGTGCCGAAACACGGCGTAGTGCTGCTTCGACTGACGAAGAGCTAATGACGAAGAGCT
>CBAAAA010000166.1:0-9378 GCA_964658695.1 uncultured Solirubrobacteraceae bacterium
GTATGCCGTACGGCGTCAAGTCAATTTACGGATACTTGGCCTGTTATTGGCCGGCGGCCTGCCGGGCGTGATCGGCGGCGGCTTCCTTCTGAATCATTTCAGAAACGGTCCTCACCAGGGTGAGCTATACGCCTTGCTGGGCGCTCTAATAGTGGCCACCGCGGGGTTTCACTTTTATCGGCAATTCCGTCCCTCGCCGCGCAGTTCCACAGTCGATCGCTCCCGTCTCCTTCCCTGGATTGCATTGCCCATTGGCGCTGAAGTGGGCTTCTCTTCGGCCGGAGCCGGCGCTCTCGGATCCCTCGTTCTGCTCGGACTCACCAATCTGACCACCGTTGAAGTGGTGGGCACAGACCTGTGTTTCGGGCTCGCTGTCTCGTTCGTGGGCAGTCTGATTCAGGTCAGCGCTGGCAACTACGATCCGGCGCTGCTCTTGAAGCTTGTGATCGGCGGGGTGCTGGGCGCGGTCACGGGATCTCTTCTTGCCGGACGTCTACCTCAGCGGCCTCTACGATTCGGTCTGCTTTCCATGCTCATCGTGCTCGGACTTCAACTGGCCTTTCACGCGCCGGCCGCTCCCGCCAATCCGGTTCACGCTATGCTGCAACCTCCGTTTCGCAGATAAGCTCGGAGAATTCATAGTGATGCCCTGGTGATATCGTCGTGTAATGATTGCCGCGGTTGAAGTTCCCCGCAAAATCTGGACACGCGAAGAGGCCCACCAGCTCGCGGCGCTGTTTCCCGATGCCGGGAACTGGGAGCTGATCAACGGCGAACTGATCGACCATCGTATCGGCAAAAATGCGGCTCATACTTTTTGGATTACCGTCATACGAAACTGGCTCATCACAGTCTTTGGTGGTGCATTCATCCGTACCCAAGCTCCCATCTACGTTTCTCCGGATGCTAGTGCGGTCAACGAACCAGAACCCGACATATCGGTTACGCTTCGGTCCATCTATGACGACGCCGGCGCCCCAAAGCCAGAGGAGGTACGGTTACTGGTCGAAATCTCCGACTCCACTCTTCAGTTTGATCTGAATGTCAAAGGTCCGCTGTATGCCTCCGCTGGCATCGCTGAATACTGGGTTCTGGATGTCAATAAAACACAACTCATCGTTCACCGCCTGCCAAAAGACGGTGTCTATACACTAGTCCAAATCTATGCGGCTGATCAAGCGGTAGCGCCTCTGGCGGCGCTCGATGCCCAGTTCTGCCTGGACAAACTCCTCACCTTGTAATAGCGGAATCCCGCCGGACGCAACACGGCCCAGATGATCAACATAGAAGAAACTCTTGGACTTCAATTCAAAGTGAGAACATTACGTTGCGCCTGAGTCGGAGGATTGCCAGCCTTCCGAAGTACCCGCCAAGTTTTCAGCAGACCGGGTCAGTTACGCTGGAACGGAACGGATATGTCCCCTACAAACCCGCCTGCATCCACGAACGCCATCGAGCAGTACCGGCAGGCCAAGAGCGACTACCTGCGCCTGAGAAATCAAGCCAAAAAGGAACTGATTGCCCGCTTCCATCAGGCCGCTAACGAGCTCTTTCAGATTCAGCGGGAACTGCTGGAGGATTTCGGCGAGAAGATCGCAATTCCCTCCAAGGCCAAGAAGAGCCGGCCAGTCAAAGCATCGAAGGCTTCAGAACGAAAGTCGACAGCTCCGGCTGCGCCGCCCACCGCGCCGCCTCCACCGCCTTCTCCACAAGTGACCGCCTTGCAGAGCCAGTTGCAAAAGGCGCGCAAGAAGCTTTCCGATACCCAAACTGCCGGCAAGCCGACGAAAGCAGCCGAGGATCGTATCTATGAGCTTGAAGACGCCATCCGGCTCGCGCAGGCGAAGTAGATCGCTTGTGGAGTTCAGCTTCGCCGGCAATCCCGTATTTGGCGACAACTGGAAGCACACTGCCACAGTCGAAAAACTTCTGTCAGATGATACTGTCCGGGCGTACCCGGTCTGCGTCGCCGGGCGAGGCGAATGTCCAGCGGAGGATTCCGCCGACCTTGGATGTACAGCGTCCGCCGGCAAGGCCAAACCAGATCCGAATAGAAGCAGCGACGCCGGTTCAGGCGCCTTGCTGCGTGGGGCGTGACACTCGCATTGTCCAGCCCGGTGTACTCGGAAGTACAGGTTGAATCGGCTAGGAACTCGATGGTGGTGCTGCTGGCGTCTGCCGTGAACAAGAGAGACTCTGACTGCCACTGATTCATGCTGTTCGGAGTCAGCGTGAACAGTTGCGACGCATCCAGGGCACCGCTTGTAACGCTTGCCGTGAGAGCGGCAGCGTTGAACTCAACGCCATTGTATTCTGTTGAGCCGCCAGCTTTGCGCGGCGTGGCAATCCGGCATATAGTCGCTTACCCTGGAAGCAGGTACTAAGGAACCATTTGTATGACCCTGACCTTTGGCGGCAATTTGGCATATCGGTCCTTGTACGCTAGAAGGGAGGGCTGAATTTCATGGCAACCCGAGACCAACAGAGCCGATACCCGCCCGATCTGGGAGGTCATTCAGGACAACATGAAAAACGTTCCACCGGGAGACCTTGCCGCCCTGCCTAGAGACGGGGCAAGCCAGATCGATCATTACGTTTACGGCCAGCCCAAGAGAGAAGGGTGAAGGCCGTTTTTGCCGACACGTGTTCTCGTGGAATATCTGGCGTTCTTTGCCAGCGCCCGCCCGAGCGTGCGCATTCAGGCAGGCAACAGGGTTGCGCAGTTTCTCGCCAATAGCCGCGTCCAGGTTATTCCCCAGACGCGCGATTCATTTTTGAGTGGTTTGGAACTCTATCGCGCCAGGCCGGACAAAGGCTACAGCCTTACCGACTGTATTTCGATGCAGACAATGCGCCGCGAAGGTCTCCACGACGTTCTGACCAACGACCGGCATTTTGAGCAGGAAGGCTTCCACGCCTTGTTCCGGGATTCCTGACGGCAAAATCAGTCTCCCGTACAAAATCATCCAAGTGGTCATGGGATGGGAGAACTGTTGCCTCCACCAATTTGTGATTCGTGGCCAAGGAGTATGGTGTCTCCTGCGAAGTCTTATAAACCCAGCTTCTCTTTCAAACCCTTGACGCGGTCGCGTGAGACAGTCAGTTTGGTCTGCTTGTCGTCATTGACCCGCAGCAGCAAGCGGTCTGAAAACCAGGAGTGCAATTCCTTGACGAAATCCAGATTGACGATGGTCGAGCGATGAATTCGGACAAACTTTGCTGGATCGAGACTCTCTTCCAGCTCCGCGATCGTGTAATCAATCGCGAAATCCTTCTGGGCAGTCGCCGCGTACGTGAGTTTTTCGTTTGCGAAGAAATGGCTGATGCGGGCCACGTCGACAAATTCAATGCGCTCACCGATCCTTGAGGGAATGCGGGCCGGGAACGCTTTCTTCGATGGGAGGGTTGCAGCAAGCTGACGCAATAGCGCCTCGAGCTGAGGCTTCGGATCAAGGCCGCCTCGAATGCGTTCTAACTTGTTCAGCGCACGTTCCAACTGGCGCTCATCGACCGGCTTCAGCAGGTAATCGATGGAGTTCACTTCGAAGGCCTGCAAGGCATACTGCGAATACGCGGTGGTGAAGATCACCAGCGGACCCGGATCCAGTCGCGCCAGCATTTCGAAGCCGGAGAGATCCGGCATCTCAATGTCTGTGAACAGCACGTCAAACGGCTCTGTGCGCATCCTCTCGATGGAGTCCAGCGGATCGCTGCTCATCCCCGCGACCTCTACACGATCCGTTTTTTGCAACAGCCTCGATAGCCGGTTGAGCGCAAGCTGCTCATCGTCCACCAAAAAAGCGCGCAGGCGAGTCATACCATTCACTTGCAGGACTGGCTCATGCTACCCAACCGCTTTTTGCTCGCTGGAGGCAAACGGGATCGAGAGCCGGACCGCGGTGTGTCCCTGTTCGCTCAAGACGTCCAAGTGCGCCCGGTCGCCGAACAGGACCTGAAGCCGCTCCTGCAAGTTCGCCAGCCCATGTCCCGCCGGTAGTTCCAGGCTGCCGAAACCGGGGCCATCATCGCATACCTCAATCCGCGCAATCTGGCCGTCCTTAAGCCCGGAGATGCGGATATCCGCCCCATGCCGCCTGGCATTGACCGCGTACTTCACACTGTTTTCAACCAGCGTCTGCAAGGCAAGCGGCGGCACTGACAATCCCAGTAATTCGGCCGGAACTTCGATTTCATGCCGCAGCCGCAGACCGAAGCGCGCAGACTCAATATCCAGGTAATCGCGTACGATTCGCAATTCCAGTTCGAGCGGCACCAGCCGGTTTTGACTCGTATCCAGCGAGAAACGCAGCAGGGCTGCCATCTGGGTCAACAGTTTCTCCGCCCGCTCCGGATCCTCATGAATGAGCGAGGAAACGGAGTTGATGGTGTTGAAGAGAAAGTGCGGGTGGATGCGCGATTCGAGGGAAGCAAGCTGTGCCTCGGTCGCGAGTTTCAAGGCACGTTCGCGCTCCAGCTCTTTCGTCTTGAGCTGTACTTCAGTGCGTTGCAGCTTTTCCTGCAGTGTCTCGTACAGGCCCGTGAACACCGTTGTCACAATCGAGATCAGCAAGGACAAACGAAACGAGGCTAGAAATTCCGGCCAGTAGGAATTCCTGATCTCAGGAAAGACCAACTGAGAAGCATAACCGCCGATCAGACAACCGATCGCGCAGGCCACTGTAATCAATGCGCTCCTCGCTCCCCAGCGAGGGATGGGCGACCATGACAGGCTCCGCACCCAGACGTACGGCATGGTTGACCACAGAATGAACCCGATCGCGGTCGCGTACACAACCGACAGAAACCACTGCAACAGAAAATGCGGAACGGTTTGGGAATTAAAACACCACTCGAGGATCGGAACCGACAAGCCAATAGCAATGGCCACTAAGGCGAAGCGGGCCACCTCGCCCCAGGTCTTCTTCCAGCTGAAGCAGCCGGGGGAAAGCTTACTTACCAGAGGCGGCATAAAGACACGAGCAAGCCTATGGGACAAGTCGTCGAGGCCGCGACACCATGAACGGCGTTCACAAAGAACAGCGCATCCAGACAGGTGACCAGAAGCATCAGGGTGATTTTCTTATGCATGCCCTCTCCTCACGATCCACGATAAAGCGTTTTGGTCTTCCGAGGGAGCCTCCGCCGATGAATGGCGCGAAATACCGGACGAACGCCGGACTGCTCCCGATCAATCTCGTATCGTACTTCCCGAAGCATCCGTGCGCTCCGTCCGGCCGCGCTGATAGTGATTGCGCGCTTTGACCCGATTCCCGCACAGCTTCATGTCGCACCATCGGCGTGAGTGATTCTTGCTGGTGTCGAGGAACAGCCACCGGCACGTCTGGCTGCTGCATTGGCTCACTCTCTTGGCCTCCGGAGAAATCAGAAGGTCGGCGGCAGCCTCTGCCAGTACCCAGAGCGGACCGGCCGGATCCTCTTCCAGTTCAGCCCAGTTCCAGCGAATTTCACCCACCCTCTCCGACGTCAGAACCTTGTGCCGCGCCGCTTCCTGAAGAATGCTGTTGAGCGTCAGAAGCTCGCCTGCCGGAATCGTCCTTTTCTCGTCCAGCGCCACGAAAATCTGATACACAGCCTCTCTCAATTTGACAGCCCGGTGAAGAATCAACGCCGTCTCTCGCTCCAACCCGGCAAGTGCAAATGCCTGCCGGCCATTGATTACTCCCGCCTGCAAACAGAATCGCAGGAAATCGGAATAGGTCGGTATAAGGTCGACCACCCGCTCCGGTAGATAACGATTGTCGAAGGTATTCGCGAAGTCCAGGACCGGGTGGCCCGCGACTAGCTGAAAGGGCTGTAGTTCCTCGAACATTAGCCCGATTATAACCCCCTTTTTAGCCATTGACTGGTTAGGCCGGATCAGTTACCTTATAACCAGCTATGACCGCTTTACAGGTTAAACAGAAAGCAAGCCAATTTGGGTTCGAACCGTTAATGGCACTCTGTTTCTTCGCGATTTACGTCCTCTGGGGGTCCACTTACCTTGCGATCCGCTTCACCGTGGCCGAATTGCCGCCCTTCCTTGCCGCCGGCATCCGCTTTGCGGTCGCAGGAACCGCGCTTTACCTCTGGTCCAAAGCCCAAGGCACACCGTCTCCTACCCGTATTCAATGGCGAAACTTGGCGCTATTAGGCGCACTGATGTTTCTGATCACATATAGCGGCGTTTTCTGGGCGGAGACGCGGATAGCATCCGGAATCGCCGCTGTCCTGGTCGCGACTTCACCGATATGGACCTCACTGCTTGAGATCTTCGTCTTCCGGGAACTCGCCTGGCGCTGGTCCTTGCTGGCCGCAATCCTGCTCGGCCTGAGCGGCGTCGCGCTGCTTACCTGGACATCTGGCGGCGGCAAATTGGAACTGCTTCCCTGCCTCGCCGTGCTGCTGAGCAACATGTCCTGGTCGGCTGGCAGCGTCATCTCCAGACGCCTGGATCTACCCACTTCAAAACTGCTGCTGGCGGGAGCTGAAATGATGCTCGGAGGTGGGATGCTGCTACTGCTTTCGCTCGCAGCCGGAGAAGTGCCGCCAGCCCCGCATGCCGGCCTCAAGAGCCTGCTCGCACTGCTCTACCTGATTATTTTCGGCTCACTGCTGGCATTCACGGCATATGTTTGGCTGCTTAGCCGCCTGAGCGCTACCAAGGTCGCCAGCTACGCCTACGTTAATCCGCTAGTCGCAATCGTCCTGGGCCACTTTCTCGGCAAAGAAGCTTTCGGTCCGGCGGCTTTGTTCGGAGCCGGTCTGATCCTGGGCAGCGTGCTTCTGATCCTCCGGACCAAGAAGAGTGCGTGATTAAGGGTCGCTAAAACGCAAAAAAGGGGCTGGACGGTAACCGTCCAGCCCCTTTTGCTTACGAACTACTGGTCTATTTCGGGCAGCCGAGTGCCTTCATCTGATCGGCAGGCAGCGGTCGGGCGTTCTTCACCGCTGGCGGCATGCTCTGGGTATTCGGTACCAGGTAGACTTCCACGCGACGGTTCTTGTCGGCTTCGGTTACCGAGGATCCCTTACGTTCCTTCTGAGCAGGCAGGTTCGAAGTTCCGCAGAGCGCAGGCTGCGTCTCTGAGGACTGGTCGGTTCCTACCCAGTCGATCATGATGCGTGTCGGATCGACGCTGGCGCAAGTGCCGCCGCCGCCGCTCAGGACAGCCGCCGCATTGAGTGCGCGCTGTTCGTCCAATGGATTGACGGATGCTCGTCTGCGGCCACGTGCACGGCCGGTTGGAGCAGCGTTTTCCTTCTCGTCGCTGTCGCGATGGCCAACCAGGACCACCGTATACTGACCTTGCGCGATGCGCGGAGCAGCCTGTTCGATCAGGACGTTCTTGCCGCAGTTGTTGACTCTGGCGTTGTTCTTCGCGAACACAACATCAGGCAGTCTGACGAACTGTGGCGGGCAGTTCACAGTGATTTGCGTAGTCTGAGATGCCGTCTTGCCGGTGTCGGTGGTGACGGTCACAGTTGCCGTTACGGTCTTGGTCTGGTTCGCGGCCCCACCTTCAAAGTTGAGGGTTGAAGCATCGAATGTCGCGTTGGCGCTGGTGTCGTTGGTGACACTGCCCTCGCTTACGGTCCACTTGTAGCTGAGGTTTCCGCCGCAGGCGCTGGCCTGAGCTGAAGCCGTCAGAGTGGCGGTGTGGGTGCCGGTCTTATCGGCCGCGCAAGACAGAGTCGTCGGGCTGGCCGAAACGCTGCTGAGCGTCGGCGAAGCATCGGCGACCGTTAAGGTCGTCGTCGCAGTTACAGGAGCCGGAGGAGGCGGCATGGTGGGCTGTACCCAGCAACGGACCGGGATATCTTTCGGACGTTCCGGAGCTGCCGGTGGAGGTGTTGTGTCGGTCACCGTGACGGCTACCGCGAAGTCACCCGTATTGTTTGGCGTGAATGTGAAATCGGCGCTATCGCTACCCGACGGCTGTCCGTTCAGTGTCCAGGCGTATTTCAGAGTGTGACCCGCGGGACCGCTTGCAGTGGAATGCAAGCTAACCGGCTTGCCCTGGCAGATTGTCTGACCCTCTCCGCCCGTGATAGCACCCTGTGTAAGTGGAGCTGGCGGTGGCGGTGGCGGTGGCAGCGGCGGACACTTCTTTGTCCCCATGTAGAACACCAGTCCGACTGTCGCCTGCAACCCGTTGATCTTGTCCTTAGCAGGAATGTAGACCCCGCCATCTGCGAAGTTCGGCAAGCCGAAGGTCGGATTGCGTGACCAGGTGCCGCGAGCATCGACCCGGATGCCCAGGTGATCGCTCAGATGGAACTTGACACCGCCGCCATAGTTAATGCCAACCTGCAGGTTGTCATTCAGCCCGCCCGTGTTATACGTGGCGACATTGGCAGCAGAGCGCGCATCATTCTTTGCCGCGCTGGTTGGGGTGAACTGAATCCCGTCAACACCCACAGTTAAATAAGGCTGCACCTTCGACCCGCGAGGGCGGAGGTTGAAAACCGGGTTGAATCCGAAGTAGATGTTCCTGTTTCCGAACCCGTAATTCGGCAAGCCAGGTGCACTGGGCACCAGAAAGCGAACGTTATTCTCGGTCCAGTCTCCCCACAACTCCAGCCCAATCCAGCGGGTCGGATTGTAGGTCACTCGTCCACCGGCGACTCCGCCATTTACGAGTTTCAGGCCGAGCCCCTGGTTAACCGCACCGTACATGCTGATGCCTCCGAACGGATCGATTTCCACCAGATCGGGGAATTCATCCGCCGCGCCACCAGCACTTTTCTTTGTCATGCCAGGCGTGCTTTGCGCAGTGCCAGCATCCTGAGCATATGCCACTGTGCCAAGACACAGCGCTGCGCTTAGGATTGCGCTACTTATCGGCCTAGATCTGAGCCGAGTACCCATTATTCTCCTCCAAACGTGACATTAACCTACACATTGATGTTCAGAGAGCCCCTTTCATTACAAGGAATGCTGACTGACTGATGAATGTTTCACCATTTTTTGTTATGCAAACAAAGGGCCTTATCTATGTTTAGCCCTCAAAAGCGCTCCGGCAGTTCATTCAGCGACCAAAATTCCTTGTCGAATCCCGATAGTAATATCCGGGGCTTGACCGCCTGGAATAATGCTTAGGCATTTCCAAAAGCCACATACATACATTCCAAAAATGAAAGCTTGGTTGTTAACGCAATCAACGACACTAACAGCCAGCGGAGATCAATAGCCTGTCTTCCACCAGCACCAGTGATTCGTCTTGAACCTGGATGCGCGGCGTGAAAACCGCATTGAAACTCAACTAAGCCAGTAGCGAAATTCTCTCGAAAGTGCTCATCGTCACGATGCTTCCCCGAGCGAACGCGCAACCACCAATTTACGATCTTAACTAAAGCGAGTTAGTTTCGGAAGAGAAT
>CBAAAA010000167.1:0-7646 GCA_964658695.1 uncultured Solirubrobacteraceae bacterium
AACTATTATTTGAAGAGCAAGCATTCGATCGAGAAGCCATTACAGGAAGGCCCAGCCGCTTGGGTGCTGCCCGCCGACCCGGGGTCAGAGAATCGCCAGATCGAGTTGCTGAGGGTGTTGCGGCTGCAGCATGTGGAGATTTCACGCCTCGCTTCACCCGTGACCGTGACTCTTCCACCACCGGCGCGTCCGGCGCTTTCCGCTGACGCTCCGAAGCCGCTGAAGCCCGCGCCGACTTCGCAGACCTTTCCGGCCGGCAGCTATGTAGTGCGCATGGACCAACCGTTTTCGCGTGCCGCCGACGCACTTTTGGATCGCCAGTTCTGGGCGCCGGACGATCCGCAGAAGCATCCTTATGATGACACCGGATGGTCGTTCGGAGATCTCTTCAATGTGAAGACGGTGCGGGTGACAGATCGCGCGATTCTTTCGGCTGATATGCATGGCGTGTCCGACCTTGCGATTTCTTCCGAACTTCCCGCGGACTCACCGGCCTATGTGGTGAACAACACCGGACAAGTGAGCCTCGCCGGACTTGTCTATACGTTGAAGGGAGCAACCATCCGCTTGACTGAGCAGCCATTCGACAGTGAAGGCCAGCATTTCAACGCCGGCTCCATGCTGATCAGCGGCGTGGCGGCCGACAAGCTCAAGCCTGCCTTACAGACCTTCGATCTCAGTGCCATGGCGCTACATACCCAACCATCGGTCACTACTCACGCGGCCGGGTTGCCGCGCATCGCCTTCATGCACACCTGGCTCTACACGCAGACCGAAGGCTGGTGGCGCATGGCCTTCGATAAGCTGCATGTTCCGTACGCATACATCAGCACGCAGACCGCGGCCAAAGAAACCGACCTTCGCTCAAAGTACGACGTCATTATTTTTGCCCCGGTAGGCGGTGTGAAAGCGGAGGAGATCGTGAATGGAATGCCGCTCTACGGCAAGCCGGTTCCCTGGCAAAAGAGTGAGATCACTCCCAATCTCGGTCTTCTGGATGAAACGGCGGATGTCAGGCCCGGCCTCGGCTTCGAAGGCGTCGAGCACCTCAAAACCTTTGTCGAAGCTGGCGGCCTACTGATTGCCTCGCAGGATGCGGCGGAGTTCGCGGTGGAAGAAGGTCTCGCTCCTGGAGTGATACTCGGGCAGAAAAAGAACGCCAAAGTGGTCGGCAGCGTCCTGAACGCGGTGTTCGTTGATAAATCTAATCCCGTCAGCTTCGGCTATCAGACGGATCTGCCTGTGTACAGCGAGGAGGGACTGGCGTTCGACGTCAGCGATACGACTGCGGGAGGACGCAGGCTTCTCACCGCCAAAGAATACAAGCGGGTGACTGGACGTGGCGGTCCCGAGGAAGAAGATATCCCCACTGGCCGCAAAACCCAGGACGCCCCCATGCTTCCTTCGCCCAAAACCTGGGAAGCAACGCCGCTGAATGAGGATCAGGCCAGAAATAATGGTTTTCTGATTCCTGAGGCCGACCGACCTGACGTGATTCTTCGCTACGGCGACGCCCGGCATCTACTGCTCTCCGGACTGCTGGAGAATCCTGAACCGATCGCCGAACGTGTCGTGGTGGTGAACGCCCATCTCGGAAGCGGCAATGTTCTCCTGTTCGGAAACAATCCCGTCTACCGGGGCGAAACCATCGGCAGCTACGGGTTAGTCTTCAACGCCATTCTCCACTTTAATTGCCTGACCAAAGCTGCTGCGCACTAAGCAGGCTGCTTTGAGACAGCGGAGAACTTCGACAAGCGATCGGCGGCATCCTTCACCTGTACCTGCTGATCAACCGGCATTTTGGGGGCGCTTTTTTTCAGACCGTCGTAGCCGCTTTGCAACAGAGGCTCCGCTTCACTGAATTGTTTCTGACAGGTCAGCGCTTCGCCTAACAGGCTCTGCGCTTCAAAGCGCCGCCAGTTGGACGCAGGATTGGCTTTCCACTTCTGGTTAGCTTGCTGCAGGTACTCGAGCGCAGCCTCGCACTTTCCCTGATGCAGGAGATTTCTTCCGAGTAACTGCCTGGCGATCGCAGCCCCTTGATTGGTTGCTCCATACGCCCGATCCGCGGCGCCTTCCGCCTCTCGCAGCAGCGCCTCCGCTCTGTCGTACTGATTGCCGGACTCATAGATGTGAGCCAACACCTCCTTGACATAAACCGCGGTGGTGGCATCGCCGCCACTGTTGGCGACGGTCTTCCGAACCGTATCCTCCATCAGGGATTCTGCCTGCTTCAGCTTTCCCTCCGCCTCGTAAGTGCGCGCCAGCAATCTTGCCGAAGACAGCGTCTTGAAGTGAGTTGGCCCCAAGAGCCGGCGATTGCTCTCATAAACCGACGAAGTGAGCTGTTCGGCTCGCTGATAGTTGCCGGTGTTGAACGATAGCGTCGCCAAGCCAAAAACCTCCCGCTGCGTGTTCGGATGATCCGGCCCATAAACTTTGCGATAGCCCTCGAGGCCGCGCTCCAGCAACTGACGCGCCTCCTCATTCCGCCCTTCATTCATGTATAGATAAGCGAGGCTGTCGCTGGTGTCCAGGGTAGGTGCGCTGTCATACCCGGGTGACTTGATCTGCAGTTCCAAAGCCTTTTTGAGCAGAGGTTCAGCCTTGTCATTGCGGCCAAGCTGGTTATAGTTCACCGCCAGAGACTGCATGATGATAGCGGTCAGCGGAGCTTCCGCGCCTAACGATTTGCGGGCTGATTCAAGAGCAATTTCTGAATTGCGCGCTGCCTCCGTGAAATTGCCGGCGTTGAACTCCACGGCTTGCAGGGATTGCAGTGTCTCAATGGTCCTCTTGGCGTCCGGGCCAAGTGCGCGCTTGCTGATGTCATAAGCCATTTGCAGCTGATTCGCCGCCTCTTTCAGCAAGCCGAGGCTGAGATACGTTTCGCCCAGCGTTTTGCGCAGATCGGATTCCACAATCGGCTTCCCTGCGAACTTCTTACCCACGCCGGCCGCGGCGCGATCCACCAGGGTCCTCACTTTTACATCCGGGTCAGGCGGCGTGTCCGCACCCTTCTGCTGGTCCGCACCGGCCTGAGAAAGCAGGTCGTTCTGGAGAAAATCACTCACCGCCTCCGCGCTTGCCGCTTCCGAATCCGCCCGGTCGCGCTGTAGCAAAGCGGCATGTTCGGCATCGCGCGCCCGAACGGCCTGATAGACACTGACCAGCGTCCCGGCGATCATCACCGCCAGCAATGCGCAAGCGGCAACTAACGGACCTCGATTTCTTTGCGCAAACTTTCGCAGACGGTACGAGGTCGAAGGTGACGCGGCTAATACCGGAAGGTTCTGCAGGTAGCGATCAATATCGGCCGAAAGCTCGGATGGCGATCCATAACGGCGTCGCCGATCTTTCTCCAGACACATCAGCACGATGCAGTCCAGATCTCCGCGCAGCTCTCTTGCCAGCAGCGCGCAGTCCGTACTGCGGTTCTTGGCCACTTCAGAAGCAGAACCACCGCTTCGAACCTTGGTGCTCGGCTTTGGAGTATCTTCCTCCCGCAGCCTGCGGACGAATTCAAAGTAGCTGTTGCCCTTCAAGTCAAGGGGCGGAACCCCGGCCAGCAACTCATAGAGCACCACCCCCAGCGAATACACGTCGCTTCGAGTGTCGATGTCTTCGCCGCCCGATGCGGCCTGCTCCGGACTCATGTACTCCGGCGTGCCGACCACGCTTCCAACCCGAGTGAACATGGTCTGTTCGGTCAGCCGCTGCGACAACGCTTTCGCCACTCCGAAATCGATGATCTTTGGAGCGGGCCGTCCATCCACCTCCGTCACCAGAATGTTGGAAGGCTTCAAATCCCGGTGAATGATAGCTTTCTGATGGGCATGTTGCACGCCTTCGCATACATGGACAAACAATTCCAGGCGCTGCCGCGTGGAGAGCTTGTGGTTATCGCAAAAGTTGGAGATCGGGACGCCGGGCACATACTCCATCGCGAAGTAAGGACTTCCCTGCGTTGTCGACCCGGCATCATACACTTTGGCGATAGCGGGATGATCCATCAGTGCGAGCGCCTGGCGCTCCGATTCAAATCGAACCACGATCTCCCGCGAATCCAGCCCCGCCTTGATCAGCTTGAGCGCCACACGACGGCGCACCGGGAACTTCTGCTCGGCCAGCCAAACCTCACCCATGCCGCCCTCGGCAATCTTCTGCAGAAGGTGGTAAGGACCAATGACTGTGGAGGACGAAGGCGGCGCTTCGGTCGTCAGGCGCGTCGCAGCGGAAGTGAGCGGCGTTCCGGGATCATTACCCTGTGGAGCGGAATCCGACATCTTAAACGGTCATTACTTTAAACGATCAAGCCCTGAAAAATCAAGGCGTTGGTTCAGTTTATCTCAGCGGAGAGGAAACCGTTTGCCATGCTGAGTGTATGGCCATCGGGCTGGATTTTGGAACGACCAACAGCTCGCTTGCCGTAGCTGACAGGGAAGGAAACGTGCGTCTGGCATCTTTCCCGTCCGCTGATCGCACCACGCAGTCGTTCCGGTCGTTGCTGTACCTGCAGCGGCTGCGGGAGAAGGGGCGTAGCACCATCAAATCGTGGAGCGGTCCGGCCGGAATCGCCCACTACCTTGAGGCGGACGAGAAAGGGCGGCTGATCCAGTCGCTCAAGTCTTTTCTCAGCAGCCGCAGCCTGCAGACGACCGAAGTGTTTGGTCGAAGATTCAAACTCGAAAATCTGATTGCGCGCATCGTGCGTGATATCCGCGTCTTATCTGAGCAGCAGTTCGGAATCACTTCCGAGGCTCTGGTGGTGGGACGCCCGGTGCGCTTTGTCGGGTCAGATTCGGCTGCCGATGACGAATTTGCAGTCAATCGCCTGAAGACGGCGCTCGGTGAAGCGGGCTTCGAGGATGCGACGTTTGAATACGAGCCGGTTGGGGCCGCCTACTATTACGAATCCACGCTCGACCACGACGAACTGATTCTGATCGGGGATTTCGGCGGAGGCACCAGCGACTTCTCGCTGTTGCAAGTGGGTCCTTCCATGCGCAGTGGGGTGCGCGACCGTTCCGTCATCGGCAACGAAGGGCTGGGACTGGCCGGTGATGCCTTCGACGGCCGGATCATCCGTCACCTTGTCTCACCTGAGTTGGGGGCCGGAACGATGCTGCGTTCGGGCGAAAAGCTGCTGCCGGTGCCGAACTGGGTCTACTTCAAGCTGGAGCGCTGGCACCATCTCTCGTTCTTGAAGTCCGCCGACACGCTCAATATGCTGCAAAGCGTGGCAGCGCAGGCAGTGGAGCCGGAGAAGATCGACGCGCTCCTCTACCTGATCCGGCATGATCTCGGATACCAGCTCCACCGGTCGGTTCAAGCCGCTAAGATTGCGCTCTCCCAATCAGACCAGACCGTTTTTCGCTTCGCTGATGGTGACACCGAGATTGAAGCCGGTCTCACACGCACCGGCTTTGAGAGCTGGATTCAAGAAGAACTTTCCGACATCTCAGGCTCGGTCAATGCTCTGTTGCAGAGAACCGGTGTCGAGGCGAAAGATGTCGATATGGTGTTTCTCACCGGCGGCAGTTCCCTCGTTCCGGCGGTCCGGCGGATTTTCGAAGCGAAGTTCGGACCAGAAAAGATCAGAACCGGGGATGAGTTTACCTCCGTCGCTCACGGTTTGGCCTTGAAGGCGCTGACGCTCACCCGTGAGCGCTAGCCGCGCGCAGCGGCTGATGGTGGAACTTCATTGTCGCCCGGACTGTCAGCAGGATGAACAGAATTAACACCACGAGCTGAGTCAGCTGAAAGGGTGGTTCAGATTGAGTGGGCGCCAGCGCTTTCAGGGGCGCGACCTTCTGGAACAACTGCGCGATCAGGACGAACACGTTGAAATAGAGCGCGATACTGGAACTGATCACGTAAGTTCTCAGCCATCCGCCCGTAAGATGAAATCGATAGCGAGCCAGGACCGCTAACCCCAGCACGAAGAGGGACAGAATCCCGACCGCGTGCGAAGGCAGAAAGTGATGGAACGGAAAGAGAAACCCGGTAGCGCTGGTGGCGATGGTCGTCGTCAGAAAAACGAGCGTCCAGCCATCCAGCTTCCTGGAAGTCAGGAACCCGAACAAGACAACAAAGCCTGCGGCGATTCCGATCAAGCTCAATAAAACGTGGAAAACTGTGAACGCAGTCAGTAACATGACGATCTCCTTTTCATCTGTTACTTTGTATGATTGATCACCTCGCGGGCTAGTACAATCCCCAACTTCAGGCGTTTTGCGATGCCAAGTTAGGGGTATGTCATTTCCCTTCCACTTCTGTTGAGCAACTACGCTATTTGCCGCTTGCCGGCGTTGCTTCTACTGACTTCGCTCTTCGTGATTCAAAGTGCGTACGCACTCGATCCGGCAAAGCAACTGTCGCAATACGCGCACTCCGCGTGGCGCATACAGGATGGCTCATTCGCCGAAGTTCCGAATGCACTTACACGCACGGCGGACGGTTATGTCTGGATAGGAACGGATTCCGGCCTGCTGCGGTTCAATGGCGTGAAGTTCGAACCGTGGATGCCGCCAGCGGGTGAGCTTCTTCCGAGGGCGGATGTCCTCTCTCTTCTCGGCTCGAAGGACGGGAGTCTTTGGATTGGCACGGGAAGAGGCTTAGCCCGATTGAAAGACGGGAAGCTGGTCACGTACGCGAACACCAGTCGCTGGGTCAACGCCATTTTGGAAGACCACTCAGGCTCCATCTGGCTGGTTCGCTCGCACGGTCCTGGCAGAAAAGATCCACTATGCCAAGTGACGGGCGAGGCCGTCCGATGTTACGGAATTCCTGACGGCATACCATTGCCCACTGCGCGCCGGCTGGCTGCAGATGACGAAGGTAATTTTTGGATCGGCGGTTACGCCGGGCTGTGCCGGTGGCGGCCAGGCTCCTCTCAGGCTTACTTCCAGAAGGAACTTGGACAGGCTGGCAAGTTAGTCGGCGTTGAAGGAATCGCGGCTGACGAAGACGGCAGCGTGTGGGCAGCGATTGAAGAAAACGGAACCGGCCGTGAACTCAAGCGTTTCGCCCATGGAGTATGGAAGACTTACTCGCTGCCCGCGCTTGGCATGCAGAACAGTGAGATCAGTGCGCTGTTGATCGATCGCGATCATGCGCTGTGGATCGGCACCAGAAACAAAGGGATCTATCGCGTACGGAACGGCGAAGTGGACCGTTTCCGCTCCGAGGACGGCCTTTCGAGCGACGCCGTCGGCAGCTTCTACGAGGATTACGAGGGCGTCATGTGGGTGACTACTTCAAAGGGAATGGATAACTTCAGGGACGTTCGCGTCAGCAGTTACTCCATGCGCGAAGGTCTTAGCGCCGATAGTGCCAGTACCGTTCTGGCGCGTAATGATGGCTCGGTCTGGATTGGAAACTCCGGTGGCCTGGACTACCTTCATGACAACAAAGTGAACGCCATCCGGGAGCGCCACGGACTTCCGGGACGAAATGTCACCACGCTCTTTGAAGATCATCTCGGGCGTCTTTGGCTCGGTATCGACTCGGGACTTTGGGTATATCAGCAGGGACGATTCCGTCCGGTTATGAAGCACGGACGATCGATAGGTATTGTCTTCGCGATTACCGAAGACCGTGGCGGGAATCTCTGGGTACGAGCCGGCGAGTCGCTTGTTCGCATC
>CBAAAA010000167.1:7656-9325 GCA_964658695.1 uncultured Solirubrobacteraceae bacterium
GAAGAAGTGACCTCTCCACAGGTCAGCGAGACTTACGCCTTAGCCGCTGATCCGAAAACCGGTGGCATTTGGCTGGGCCTGATGAACGGAGATCTGGTGTTATATTGCGAGGGCCGGATGCAGACTTTTCCCGCCGGCCGGAATGAGGACTCCGGGCAGGCTCGCGGCCTGCTGCCTGAATCCGACGGCGGCGTTTGGGCTGCGACCCAGCTCGGACTGGCTCGCCTGAAGAACGGAGAGCGGAAGCTGCTCACCACGCGGAACGGCCTCCCTTGCAACGAAATCTTCGCACTGGTGAAGGACGACCGGGGATCTCTCTGGCTATATACCAAGTGCGGACTGGTGGTCATCGAACCGGCAGAGTTGCGTAACTGGTGGAATGCGCCCCGGAGCATTCTGCGCACCAGAACCTTCGATATCTTTGACGGCGCGCAACCGGGGTTGACGCCTTTGCAGCCGCAAGCGGCAAGATCAAAAGACGGACGACTCTGGTTTGCAAATAAAAGCATCGTTCAGATGATCGATCCCAACCTGCTGGAACGTGATGCACCGCCTCCTCCGGTGCACGTCGAGAAGATCTTTGCGAATCGGAAAGGCTATACGCCGCGCAAGCTGCTTCAACTTCCGCCGCTGACGCGCGACCTCGAAATCGACTATGCGGCGCTAAGCTTTATTGCTTTGCAGAAAGTGCAATATCGATATAGGTTGGAAGGCTACGATCACAGCTGGCAGGAACCGCGTACGCGGCGTGAGGCCTTATACAGCGGGCTACCGCCCGGCAGTTATCATTTCCAGGTGATCGCCAGCAACAGCGACGGCGTCTGGAGCACTGCTGGAGCAACTCAGGATTTTGAGATCGCTCCCATGTTTTACCAGACAAAGTGGTTTCTGGGCGTCTGTCTGCTGGCCGCCGCCGGTTGCTTGTGGCTGCTTTACGCCCGTCGCCTGCGGCAGGTCTCGACCGAGATGCAGGGAAGGTTTGAAGAACGCCTGGCGGAACGGATGCGCATCGCGCGGGAACTGCACGATACCCTGCTGCAGAACATCACCGGACTGTCGCTGCAACTGAGCGGCCTCGCCAAGCTTGGGGTCTCACCGGACTCGGCGCAGGCACGGCTGAGCGACCTGAAACGGCAGGCCGAAGACTGCCTGCGGGAGGCGAGGCAATCGGTATGGGACATACGCTCTTCGGACTCGGAGACGGTCGATTTTGTTTCCGCGCTGCGGGAGTCAGGTGAACAGTTTACGGCGGGCAAGCCGACTGAGTTCCTCTTTGAAGTCGATGGCGAGCAGCGACCGGTTGATGCAGACGTGCGCCTCCAGCTCTTGCGCATCGGCAGAGAAGCGATTGGCAATGCCGCCCATCATGCACAGGCCTCCCGCATCGAGGCGCGTCTGTTCTTTGATCCGGCAACCATTGGCCTGCGTATCTCTGACAACGGCGCTGGATTCAATCTTGCTGAAGCGGAAAAGCTGGACGGCCATTTCGGTCTGGTTACAATGCGCGAGCGCGCCCAGCAGATTGGTGCAAGGTTGACAATCTCGAGTAAAGTAGGGCAAGGAACCTGCGTCGAGATCCTCCTACCGACGGCATAGTTAAGCGGCGATCTATGAAAGAGCAAGTAATCCGCATCCTGGTGGTCGATGATCATCCTGCGATTCGAAAAGG
>CBAAAA010000168.1:0-5110 GCA_964658695.1 uncultured Solirubrobacteraceae bacterium
CTGATTACTGCGCTGCTCGCGCCGCCCCTTGCGACAGTTTGCGCTGTTTATCCTGATCGGAAACGGCACGCAACTTAGCCGCTTGATCGAAGGCCGCTTTAGCCCCCGCCGCGTCCCCTTTCTTCCTCAGAAGCAACCCAAGGGTATTGAAGACGCCCGCGTCGGTAGAGTCGAGTTCGACCGAGCGACGAAGTGCTTCAATCGCGCCATCTGTGTCCCCCTGCTGCTTCAGTAACGTGCCCAATTGATACCAGGCATCGCCGTACCTTGGCTGCAGTTCGACCGCTTTTTTGAATTCTGAGATGGCCCGCTCGGCATCACCGCTATCTAGGCAAGTTAATCCGAGGACGTAGTGGGCCTCCGGAAAGTCCTGCTTCAGGGCTACCGTCTTTTCGAGTTCGGAGCGGGCGTTTGAAAGGTCGTCCGTTTGCTTGTAAGCCACTCCCAGATCGTAATGGGCATCAACGGCCTCCGGATGAGCCGCGACGATCTTCGACAGGTGAGCGATGGCTTCTTTATATTGACCGGCTCCGATGTAGGCGTAACCGATGTTGACCTGGAGACGGACGTTCTGCGGGTCTTTCGCAAGCAGGCGGCGATACTCACGAAGGCCTCCCGGCGTATCGCCCGTGTTCACCAGCATAGTGGCGTAACTATTGCGGACAGCCGCGTCGCCTGGGTTGAGTTCAAGGGCATGCGCATAAGCGTCCCGCGCCTCCCCGTACTGCTTCTTCTCCTGCCTCAATTGCCCCAGAGAGGTCCACGCGGAAGCCAGATGCGACCGGTAGTCTTTGTTCGCCGGATCGAGCGCGTTTGCCTTGCGCAGCGATTGCGTGCAGGAAGCAAGCTGATTTGTCAGACACTGCGCAATGCCGAGGTGGTACCAGCCCTGCGACAGTTGAGGATTCAATGCTGTGGCTTTTTGAAAATGCGGAATCGCCTCACTCGCACGATTGGTCGCCGCTAACAGAAACCCGACCTCGTCCTGGTAAGCCGCTGAGCCAGGAACCAGTGCGGCAAGCTTTTGATAATCAGCTAACGCTCCGCCGGCATCACGCGCCGCCAGATGTTGCTGTGCCGATGCCTCCAGTTGAGCAACGCCCGGCCCGCTTTGCGCTGCCATTTGAGCAAGGGCGATAACACAGGGGAGAAACCGCAAACACAGTCATTATAAGCACCCCGTATAATGGCCCATGGATTGAAGATCGCGGTTTTTCTCCTGGTTGCGAGTCTCACTTACTGCGAAACGCCGGCGGTACTGGTCGATCGCGCAGAGCAGTTGGCACGCTCCGGTAATTCGCAAGGTGCTCTTAGCGCTCTGAACGAAGCAGCGGCCACGCCGGTGACTGACCCTGGCCTGGCCGATCGTCTCGGGTTTCTCTACGCGGTGCTCGGCCAGCGAGAGCAGGCGCTGCAGTTTTTTGGAAAAGCGCTCGCGATCAATCCACAATTCGCGCCCGCGCATTTCCATCTGGGTGTGGCGCTCTGGCAGGGCAACGATCGCGAGCACGGGCTCCCGGAGCTGGAATCCGCGGCGAGCCTGGAGCCTGGATCTTTCGAGTATCGCTACCGCCTCGGCGCTGCCTATGTCGAGCTCGAAAATCACGCTGCTGCAATAACCGCGTTGAAAGCGGCCGTCGCGCTCGATCCATCGAAGTCAGTGCCCTGGGAGCAGCTCGCCCATGAGTTGCAATTGACCGGTGATCTTCCAGGTGCAAAGAATGCGTTTCAGCGTGCGACCGAATGCGACCCGAGCAACGACGCGGTTCGGAATCAGTACGCTTTCTCGCTCATCCAGGTCCGCGAGGCTGGGCAAGGCTTGGCAGAGGCGAGGAAAGTGCTGGCGCATGATCCGAGAAACATACCGGCCATGATGAACATCGGTTACGCAGATCTGAAGGTGGGTGACTTCGCGGCAGCTGAGCAGACATACCACGATGCGCTTGCGGTGGATTCAAAACTTTCAGCCGCTCACTATGATCTCGGCCTCGCGTTGAAGATGCAGGACAAGATTGAGGCTGCTCAGGCGGAGTTCAGGGAGGCGGTCCGCTTGGAACCTTCGCTGGCTGAGGCAATTTACTCCCTTGGTATTACCTACTGGCAGCTTGGCGACTTCGAGAAAGCCTTAGAGCAAATGCGGGCAGCGGTTGCCGTCCGGCCCAATTATCCCGAAGCGCATTACATGCAGGGGATCATTCTGAAACAGAATGGAACTCTGGATGAGGCGCTGACGGAACTGCGCACCGCGATCCAGCTCGATCCCACCACACCCGGTCCGTACAACACGCTGGGGCAGATCCTTCGCATCCAGGGAGACAAAGAGGGCAGTGAAAAAGCATTTGCGAGGGGAGCGCAGGTCAAGAAAGATGGGGAACCGATGTTATCCAACTCGCTTGAGCCAGGGATGCGGGGCGGCGAGGTTCTCAAGCCCCTGCCAGGTGTCGCGCATTAGCTGATGCCTTCCAGACGATCGTTCATCAAATCACTTTGCGCGGCCTGGCCCATCTTTTCGCTCGATCAATTGCTGGCTCAAACCGGGTTGGGCGTGCAGTTTATCAATGTGGCCCGGGAAGCCGGCCTGAACAAGAAGACCACCTTCGGGGCGGAGAACAGCAACAAGTATCTGCTCGAGACCACCGGTTGCGGCGTAGCGTTCATCGACTACGACAACGATGGCTGGCTGGATATCTTCTTCGTCAATGGAACACGATTTGAGACGGCATTTCCTGCCGGCGAGGAGCCGTTCAGCAGGCTCTATAAGAACAATCGGGACGGCACATTTTCCGATGTCACGGTGAAGGCAGGTGTTGCCCGCACCGGCTGGGGACAGGGCGTCTGCGCCGGCGATTACGACAATGACGGACATGACGATCTGTTCGTTTCCTATTGGGGCGACTGCGCTCTCTGGCACAACAACGGCGATGGTACATTCACCGATGTTGCGGCCAGGTGCGGTGTGACAACCCGGACCTCAACCGGACTGAAGCGCTGGAATACCGGCTGCGCGTTTCTCGATTATGACCACGACGGGCATCTCGACCTGTATGTTGCGAACTATATCGACTTCGACCCGAAAACTGCGCCGCTGCCTCAGAGCGGGCCATGTCTCTATGAAGGCTTGATGGTTGCCTGCGGTCCTCCCGGCTTGCAGGGCGGCAAGGACATCCTCTTCCATAACAATGGCAACGGCGTCTTCACCGACGTCTCCGATAAAGCGGGTATTCTCCGCAAGCAGGGCACCTATGGCCTGGGTGTTCTGGTTGGGGATTTCGACAACGACGGATGGCCGGACATCTACGTTGCCGACGACTCCGCGCCTTCCGCACTGTTCAAGAACAACCACGACGGAACGTTCACCGATATCGCTCTAGAATCAGGGGTGGCCTTCGGTGCGGATGGTAAAACGCAGGCAGGAATGGGAGTATCGGCGGCCGACATTTACGGCCACGGCACGCTGGACATCGTTAAAACGAATTTTGCCGGCGACACCTCCAGCCTGTATCGAAATCTCGGCAACGACAACTTCGAAGACGTCACGTTTCAGGCCGGTTTGGGCCGGAATACGAGATTCCTGGGCTGGGGTGCGGTGTTTCTCGACTTCGACAACGACGGCTGGCCCGACATTATGACCTGTAACGGCCATGTCTACCCGGAAGTGCGCGAAAAGGCCAGCGAATCAGGTTATCGAGAGCGCAAGGTGCTCTATCACAACCTCGGCAACGGCAAATTCGAAGATGTTTCCCTTTCAGCCGGCACTGGCATCGTCGAGCCGGTGCCGGGCCGCGGCTGCGCCATAGGAGACTTCGATAACGACGGAGTTCTGGATGTGGTCGTCAACTGCGTCAACGATGTTCCACAACTGCTTCGCTGCCAATCCACGCTGAAAAACAATTGGTTGAAGGTGAAGACTATCGGCACAAAGTCGAATCGCTCAGGCATCGGCGCTCGCGTGTTCTGCACTCCCGAAGGCGAGCACCGGCAAATGGACGAAGTACGTTCCGGAGGTAGTTACATCTCGCAAAGCGACTTGCGCCTGCACTTCGGACTAAAGAAGGCGATGAGAGCAGATCTCGAAGTGCACTGGCCAAGCGGTCAGGTAGACAAGGTCACCGCCGTAAGTGCGAATCAAGTCATCACAGTAATCGAAGGAAAAGGCGAGAAGAAATAGAAAAGCCGGAAGGGCTGTAATCCCCTTCCGGCTCTTTTGGACTTGCTGGTCGGTGTTAGAAGCTCAGAGTACCTGAGAACTGCACAAAACGCATATTGCTCCCGCCGTACGCAAGGCTGGTAATCTGACCTGCGTTAGAAGCCTGGATGTCCGCATTCGGCAGTCCGAGATTGGTGTGGTTGAACGAGTTAGTCGCGTCCATGCGCAATCGGAATTTCGCCCGT
Source organism: uncultured Solirubrobacteraceae bacterium (assembly GCA_964658695.1). Lineage (GTDB taxonomy): Bacteria > Acidobacteriota > Terriglobia > Bryobacterales > Bryobacteraceae > Bog-105. The sequence continues at coordinate 4,393 of CBAAAA010000168.1, forward strand.
TCCGTGATATTGAAGAATTTCGAGAGCGAAGCGTCCTGATTGATAAAGATTGGTCCGTACAGGTTGTTAATCGGCACGTTTCCAAACGTGTTTGAAGCCGGGAACGCGTAATCTCCGCTCGTAATGGGCAGAATCCACTGGTTGCGGTTCTTGTTCGACGCATACGGACTGCCGGTCCCGACGTCGGGACGATTGTTCGGGCCCGTGTAGGGCTGAGTATTGCCGCCGTAATTTTCGATCGTCGGCATGAACGGAAGACCGGAGTAGAAAGTGGTGATTCCTCCGATCGTCCAACCACCCAGCGCGTAATCCACAAAGCGGTTGATGTTCGCACCATATTTGCGCCCTCGTCCGAAGGGCAAGTCCCAATTCTGCGCAACGACCACTTGATTGTGCGGCATGTTCGGATTCTGTCCGTACCCGAGCGACCGGTCATACAGGAACGTATATGCTTCATTTCCTCCATAGCCGTCGCCCTGAACGTGTTGATAAGTGTAGTTGCCCGTGACTGTGTACCCTGCAGCCGCATTGACCTTCACGAATCCTTGGAAGGAATCGTAGCGATTGTTGGCACAGTTGCAGAAGTCGTTGATCGCGGCTGTCCATCCGAACTTGTTGTAGAACGGATAGGCCGTATCCTGCACAGCTGACGATGCGCCCGGGATAAAGAACTGCTGGTTGATGTTAAAGTTCTCATCGGTGCCCAACAACCCATGAC
>CBAAAA010000168.1:5120-9317 GCA_964658695.1 uncultured Solirubrobacteraceae bacterium
GAAACCGAGACCTTGCGTCCAACCTGCCGCTGAACGGTGAGGTTGTAGGCATAGACTGTTGGCAAGGTGACGATTCCGGGGCGAGTGAAAGCGCCAACGCCGGTGCCTGGCCACTTGTACGTCCCGTTGGGACCGGGCGTATAGATCGCGTTATTGTTGGCCGGCGGCCCTTGCGCCAGATTAAACACGTCGCAGAAGTTTGTGGGGCAACCTCCACTCGGATTCGTTTGACTCTGACTGAGCGTCTGGTTCACAAGGATCGGCGGATTCTGGGTAACGTTATGCCCGAAATTGTTACCGAATGTTCCGAGGCTGTAACTCCAGCCGTAGCCCGCCCGAATGACGGTCTTGGGATCCAGTTGATAGGCAATGCCAAATCGCGGCGCGAACTCATGCCAGTTCATCTTCTGATAGCCGCCGTTGGGTGTTGTACCAACGCCGTAGACTTCCATCAGTCCCGTGTTGACGTTCAACTCCGCACCGTTGCCAATTGCGTTTACAGTTTCAGGGAACAGCATCTCCCAACGCAAACCGTAGGTGACGGTTAACTTCGGACTGACGTGCCACTCATCCTGCGCGTACCAGAAGAGCCGTTTCTGCCGTTCTTGCGCGTTCGTCGTGGTGCTGACGTAGCGGTTGAAACTGGTCACGTCGCCCAATAGAAACGTCGCGAACGCTAAGCCGTCGACCGGAGACGAGCCAGCGCTGGGGACGATCCCGGTATCGCTGTCATTGAAGTAAAGCTGGCCGGCACGATGGTTGTCGCTGGGAACGCGAAGATTTTCAGCATAGCGGATGTCCGCACCGAACTTGAAGCTGTGATTCCCATTTGTCTTGTTGACGTTGTCGACGAACTGGAACTGCGTCTCGCGCTGGGTCAGCGGACAATTGCAATGTGTATTGTTGCCAAGAGCATAACCGAGGGAGGTCGTATATCCTCCAGGGCTATCAATTTCGAAATAGGGAAGACCGGAGGTGAACGTCTTGTCGAGGTTCAATCCCGGGATTCCGGCGGCGGTTGCCGGGTCAGTGCCGTAGCCGTTTGGCACATCGTTGATGTAATAGCGCATGTATCCGAAACGGAACTCATTGATCGTGGTCGGGTTAAACGTATGCGTCCATCCCGCGGAGGCGCTTTGATTTCTGGAGTACGAACTGCCCGCGTAATTCGTTCCGCTGAACGCCTGGCCGCCCGCTTCTGTTCCGAAGACGCCCGGCGCACTCAGCGTGAATTGAGCGTAACTATAACGACCGAATAACGTGTCCTTCTCGTTCAGGTAGTAATCCCAGCGCGTGTTCCACTGGTTGCCGTCGCGAGCCAGAGCGCCGGAATTCTCATAGTTGTTGAAAGGCCCGTTGGAAGTATTCGCATTCGGCAACGGGAAATATTGCAACAGATTGAGGGCCTGCGGACTTAACAAGTTCGCTGGAATCGTGTTGTTGGGAAACGGCGTTCTGTTCGTCCCGTCCGCGTTCCCAGTGTTCGGATTGTAAATGACGTAGTTCGGGCTCACTGCCAGCCAGTCGCTGAAGTTGCCCGTTCGATTCAACAGTGACGGCACACTGGTGAGCAGCGAGCCGCCCTGCGTGATGCGCGTCAACTGTGCGTCGCCAAAGAAAAACAATTTGTCCTTGATAATCCGCCCGCTGATCGATCCGCCAAACTGATTCTGGCGCGTGGTCGGTGTGTAAGCCCCGGCGCTGAGCTCGGTATTTTGTGCGAACGGATCGCGGCCGAAGTCCTGGAAGCCTGGCGTGTTGATTTCAAGATATTCGAAGGCATCGCCATGGAACTGGTTCGAACCCGACTTGGTGGAGTAGGTCAGCAGCCCTGCTCCGGTATACCCGAATTCAGCGTCATAGTCTTGATTGGACTGCTTTACTTCGTTCACCGAATCGAATGTTGGGTTGATAACGATAATGCCCAGAATTGGGTCCTGATTGATGGTCCCATCAAGGTAGTAACCAGTACTATCAAAAAGCTGACCGTTGACGACAGTCTGAACGCTGCCCTGCGGGTTTTCATCTGCCGCGTGTTGCCAGGGCAATCTAACGGTCCCCGGATTGAGCAGCTCAAACGACTGCAGATTGCGCCCTATGCTCGGCAGCTGGGCGATCTCCTGCGAGGAAAATGTCTGCGATACGTCTGCACGATCAGTCTGTAACAACGGCGCCGCCGCTGTCACTTCCACTTCCTGCTGGACGTTTCCGACCGCTAGCGCCGCATCGAATTTAGCTGCCTGATCAATCTGGACGACAATCTCGCTCGAAACCACCTTGGAGAACCCTGGCGCTTCGATCGTGACCTTGTACGAGTCAGGTATCAGTTGCTGTTTGGTATAAGTTCCGGATTCGTTCGTGTTGACGTCAAACGACGTACCTTTTGAAACGTCCGTAATTGTGACTTTCGCATTGTTGACTGGCGATCCGGATGGATCCGTCACCGTGCCGTAAATACTGCCGAACACCTGCTGGCCGAGTGCGCTGCCGCTAAATGAAAGCAACAATGCAAACGCCAGAGCGAGGCAGACTTGCGACCCCTTGCTAACCTTGGCCATACCTTCTCCTTGGAAGTAAAGCTGAATTTAAACCCCTCGACGGCAAAGCAGCCGCCGATCACCATGACTACATAGCTTGTATTAGTCTATGCCATGTCATTCGAGCCCGCGAGAGGAAAAGTACCATAAACGGTTGAGGTGACGTTCCGAAGGGCAAAATCCACGGGAAAAGTCAGGCTCTCCCTGTAAAGTCACGCTTTCAAGAAAGGCCTGGTACGCAGAACCGGGAAGGTGCGGCAAGCGCGCACCTGTTCCCCTTAGGCCTGCACCCTAATAAGCCGCAATACCGTTATAGCCGTCCCCGATGCGCAGACCCGGTGTCAACGAAGTCAGCGTCAACTTCCCGTCCGGCTGCACCGCAAACACACCCACGGTGCCAGTACCATTATTTAACGTGTATGCATATTTGCTATCGCTGCTGACCGCTATGTCGAGGTTTGTGGATCCGCTTGGAAGGGATGCCACAACGGTTCCGTCCACGGCTGTTAGCACTCCGGCGGCCGAAATCGAGAATGCCGAAAGGGTCCCGCTGCCCGCGTTCGAGGTAAACGCAAACTTCCCGTTCGGTGTGAGAGCAACCCAGCAGGTGGCCGCTCCGAGCGTCGGAACACTGGCGGTGATGGACGCCAGAGCGCTTCCCGCCTCCAACTGATAAGACGAGATCGAGGATGCGTTCGTGGCGCCTGCCGGGCCGGTTTGCACGGTCAGGATAGCGCCGCTTTCCGCAACCACCACGTCAAACAGACCTGGTATCGGTGATTTGGTGATCGCCGCCTGAGTAAGCGTTCCATTTCCGCGAACTGTAAATACATCGATGTTATTCGTGATCTTTTCAGTGACGAACAGGAAATGTCCGTCGCGGCTGAACGCAATCGATGACGGCCCGCTATTGGCGGCTGACAGATAGCGAATGGAGTCTGGGATCTCACTCAGACTTCCGGCTTCATCCAGTCGCAAGCCAACCACGTTGCTATTTCCCGCGAAATTCAGAACGTAAACCAGTTCATCATGTTGAGCTACCGCGACCGGAGCGCTGCCGCCCGTCGCGATGACCTGCGCCAGAGTAAGCTTTGGTCCATTCACCCGGAACATCGAGAGGTTCCCGCTCCCCGCATTGACGGCAAACAGAAGTGAGTCGTCCTGACTCAGTGTGAGCGATCCCTGTGAACCAAGCGGATCGGTGGCGCCGCCGCTCCCGCGTCCACCCGTGGGAGTGTGGCTCTCTGCAACGAGCGAGCCGTCCTTGGCGCGAGAATAACTAATCACTTCATTTCGTTCCACGGAGTTCGTCATGACGAAGACAGCGTGAGGACCGCTCCACGGGTCATCAGCCGATTGCGCATACAGAGCCGGTGTCAGTTGAATACTAAACACCACAGCAAAAAAAGAGACAAGAGTTCTCAAAGCGGATTCAACCTTTCCAAAACCGAGTTAACAGCAGGCACTTATGAAGCGGCTGCAATACACTCTTCGCTGCCCGAACAGAAAAGTTACTTGCACGTATCAATAAATCCCGGCCAGCGAAGGGTGACGCTCGCTCCGTGGCAACCTAGCTTCTTGCACACCTATTCGCAGCGGCTCTCCTGGTCTTCCAAACGCAACCCACTCAGCGCGCTCAAGCGAGCGAAGCAGGAGGGCC
>CBAAAA010000169.1:0-9243 GCA_964658695.1 uncultured Solirubrobacteraceae bacterium
TAGTGTGCCCACATGGTAGTCCGCAACAATTTGCGAGAATTTTTCGAGGTCTTTGCGGATCCGCGTACGGTGTAGCGTCTCTAATCCCAAAGCTGCAAAACCAAGTTCGTCACTAATTGCCAGCCCGATCCGTTTTTTCCCTACATCGAGCGCGAGAATTCGGCCCTTGCTCGACTGCCCCTGCGTCTGCGCCAAATCGGATTATAAAGGTACGCATGCTAGAGTATCGATACCGAGGCCGCTTTCCGCTTTGGCTTTACTCACCGTTCCGCAAGTCCCCACCAAGCTCATTAATATTGGGACGACTGTAATCGCTCTCAGTTCGACCGTAGCGCTGCTCTATTTCGGCCGGGACTTCTTTGTAGCATTGATCCTTGCGGCTGTTTTCGCATTCCTTCTTGACCCCGCCGTCCTGTTAGTGATGAAGTTGCGAGTGCCGCGAGGAGTCGCAACGCCGATTGTGATCGGAATTGCCTTCGCCATCATTTACTCGCTCGCGCTTCTGGCTTGGACTCAGGTCACGGTGCTTAGCGAGGATCTCCCCTCTTACACGTCTCGACTGAATGAACTGCTGGAAAAAACCAACGCGCAGCTGGACGGTTTTGAACAGCGGACCATCGAGACTGTACTCCCGAACAGCCTTCGTCAACAGCAGGTTCAAATCCAGCAAAAGCCCCAAGAGGCCATGCGTGCCAGGAGGCGCAAAGCCGGGTTGGCAACTCCAGCGCCGGAGGTCCAGCCGCCGGCAATCCAACAGGTACGCGTGGTGTCTGAGCCTCGATCGTTCGCTGTCTCCCTGTATAGCTATTTCTCGCGGTATCTCCACATTCTGGTGATGGTCTCTTTCGTGCCGTTTCTCGTGTATTTCATGCTGAGTTGGAAAGATCGGATCGGCGACAGTTTCCTGCGCCTCTTCCACGGTCAGCAACAAATTACCGTCGGGCGGGCGTGGGTTGGCATTGCGAATTCGACGCGCGCTTATGTCCTCGGAAATTTCTTACTTTGGATTTTTCTGAGCAGCGTCAGTGCTATCGCGTTCTTTTTTCTCGGGATTCCGTACTGGGGCCTCGCCGGTCTTGTTAGTGCATTCTTTAGTCTGGTTCCTTATATAGGGTTACCGTTATCAGTGGTCCCACCTCTCTTAGCCGCTCTGGCTGTCCCTAACAAATTCAAGACCGTTTTGCTCGTTGCTGTTTTTGCGGCGGCAATGCACGTGCTTGCTATGAATTTTCTTTACGCCAAAATCATCGGTCGCAGGGTGCGGCTCAATCCGCTCACCGTTACCATCGCACTTATGTTTTGGGGTTCCGTTTGGGGCGGCATCGGACTCATCCTGGCGATCCCCATTACCGCTGCGGTCAAGGCCGTTTTCGAGAACGTTGACTCGCTCAAAGGCTTCGGAGAACTGCTCGGCGACTGACTTCACGTCCTCCCCCAGTTATCGATGGGAGACTCGCCGGAGGCCCTTGGACGTGCTAGTATTACTCTGCATGTTACACGACCGGCTCGGAATTTTCAGAGCGCCAAACTCCGACGGAAAGTACATAGTTGAAGTGATGGGAGATGGTATTGTTACCGGCAGACCCCTGCACACCTCTCTCGACTTAGCGGCCGACGAGGCCAAGAATCTCCTCCGGCATTACAACCTTCCCGACAATGAAATTGATTCCCTGCTTGCGAGCGCCGGGCCGCATGTGGCCGCCACGCTCGTTGCTGGCGATTTCGCTTAACCTCGCCGCGGGCGATCTCGCGTAATGTAGATCAAAGTCCGGTAAATCCCCATCACCTCACTGTGACGGGCTCTTCAATCGGCGCACTCTCAGAGTCTACAAAGGCTCCGCCAAGTATCTCAGCATCGATCTCCGGGTAGAGTGGAAACCTACTCAGGACGTCTACGATTTTATCGTGAGCATCCTCGATGACTGAAGACGGAACTGTGAATTGAGCCTTACTTATTTCGCCCGTTCTGGCGCCCGTTGTCACGGCGGAGGCCTTTGTCTGCGACAGGACATCTTTGAACAAATTGGCGACTTGCGTCATTTCGCTGTTGCCCATCCCGAGGGTCGTCAATGCAGCCGTGCCGACGCGCAAGCCGCTCGTGTACCACGGCCCATTTAGATCGAAAGGCAGAGCGTTTCGGTTCAAGGTGATGCCGCAGCTGCGGAGCGCGCTCTCTGCTTGACGACCGGTCAATCCGAACGCTTGCGCAACATCCAGAAGAACAATGTGGTTATCCGACCCTCCGGTGAGAACTGGAATTCCAGCGGCCGCAAACCCTTCCGCGAGAGCCTGGGAATTCTCAACGATCTTGTGGGCGTACGTCCGAAAGCCCGGCTGAAGCGCCTCACGAAACGCAACGGCCTTCGAAGCCATCACGTGGGGCAGCGGGCCCCCAAGGACAGCCGGACAAGCCTTATTTACCGCATCGGCGAATTCCTTTTTGCACAAGACCAAACCGCCGCGAGGACCTCGTAACGTTTTATGTGTTGTCGAAGTAACGACGTGCGCATGGGCAACCGGGTCGAAGTCGCCTGTGAATACCTTTCCCGCCACTAATCCCGCAAAGTGGGCCATGTCAACCATGAAAACAGCGCCCACTTCATCCGCCATCTCGCGAAGTTTGGCGAAATTGAGCTTGCGAGAATAAGCGCTGTAGCCGGCCAGCAATATCGTCGGTCGTACTTCGCGAACCTGTTTGTGCAGCGCATCAAGATCCAACAGTTTGGTCTCTTTATCAACGCTATAAGAGTACGAGTCGAACAACAATCCCGAGATGTTGAATCGGTAGCCATGCGTCAGGTGACCTCCTGAGTAAAAATCCATGGCCAGCAACTTCTGATCGCCGAACGCTGTTCGCACCTGCCGCCACTGCTCCTTCGTTGCTTCAAGCGGGTTCGTAATCCCAAACTGTCTTAAAAGAGGCTCCTGCCCTCTGGTGGCAAAAATCGCGAGAAACGCCACCAGATTTGCATCAGCTCCTGAATGCGGCTGCACGAACGCGTGGTCGGCTTGGAACAGCTGACGCGCAAGTTCCGCGGCTTCGCCTTCGATTGCATCGACATTCTCGCAGCCTGCATAGAAACGATGGTGGGGAAAGCCCTCGGCGTATTTGTCCGTGAAAAGATTTCCCTGGGCGAGCTGTACCGGCAGTGATGAGTAATTCTCACTCGCAATCAGCTTCAAACTTCTCCGCTGATCTTGCAGTTCTCTGGCAATCGAGGCGGCAACGGTCGGAGATATCAATCCGATGCTGTCCAGCGAGGCGAAGTAGGCCGCCGCGGAACTGGAAAGATCGTTTGCGTGTTTGGAAAGGTAAGTAGAAAGTAGTGAGGGCATGCTGGTCACGGCATTCGCATCTGCTGCGAAGGGCTATACCGTTGTTGTACCAGACTTGTACAATCGCTAAATGTATCCCGCCCTGCCGTGCAATGTAAGCCGGGCCGGTCTAATGAAATTGCTCCAGCTCCGTCTTAATCCGGGACACGACGGCTTCCGGCGTATGCTCGTTTTCCGGCAGAACTACTGCTGGCGTTGCTTTACGATCCGAACCCGTGCCCCAGGTAACCCAAAAGGTCCATGGACCAAAACCACCATCGCCTTGCACCCGGATTGAGAGTTGCCGAGGGTCGGACGAGAAAGTCTGGCGAATCAGACGGTCGATTCCGGCCTGCATATTCTGATCGCGAAGCGTCACCGAAACATCCAGGTTGTGGTCAACGTACTTGGTCTGCCCGCTGGGCATCACTGCGATTGGCATAGGCTCTGGGACTAGAACTATCACATCTCTCGCGAGCGGCTTGCATTCAATCGTTAGTTGCTGTCGCATTGAGTCCTTAGCGTCGCTGTCGGAGGACGGGGACTGGCGCCTCTGTCCCAAGCGCCCAATAGGTCCGCTTTCGCTGCGAAGTGCGTCGCGCGTGGACAGGGCTGCCCGTCCCCCCGGTGCTAACTTAACGCTTCCTCTGCGACAGGCCGCTAGCCTAGCTGCGGTGGCCCATGAAGTAGAACCGGATCAAGAAGAGTAACGTAAGCAGATACATAAACCATTTGACCTCACGAAAGCGCCCGGTAACTATGCGGATAATCGTGTAAGAAGAAAAGCCGAGCGCTAGACCGTTAGCAATGCTGTACGTCAGCGGAATGGCCATTATCGTTAGGAACGCCGGGAGGGCAAGCGTGAAATCAGTCCAGTCAACGTCTGCAACCGCCGGCATCATCATGCATCCCACTGCAATCAGCGCGGGCGCGGTCGCGAAAGAAGGAATCGCTCCCCCTAACGGGGCCGCCGCGATCGCGAGAAGAAACAGCAAGCCTGTCACGATTGCGGTTACGCCCGTCCGGCCGCCCGACGCAACGCCGGCAGCGCTTTCGATGTAGCTGACGACCGTCGATGTTCCGGCGAACGATCCGAAGATCGTTGCCGAGGCATCGCAAAACAGTATTCGGTTTAATCGCGGAATCCTTCCATCCGGTTTTATGAGGCCCGCTTTGCTGGTCACCGCGACAAGAGTTCCGACGTTGTCGAACAGATCCACAAACAGAAAAACGAAAGCGATTTCCAGGGAGCCCAAACGGATCGCGCCCGGGATATCCAAATGGAAAGCGGTTGCCGTGATATCTGAAATTCTATGTGGCTCTGCCTGCCAATGCGCGATCCCTGTGGCATAGCCACATAGAGCGGTCCCGACTACCCCAATCAGGATTGACGCCTTGATTCCCCATGCACTCAGACAGGCGATCGCTAGCAGTCCGCCCAGCGCAAGCACCGTTGAAGGTTCCCGTAAATTTCCAAGAGTGACCAGTGTCGCCTCATTCGGAACGACAATTCCGGCGTTTCTCAGGCCAATCAACGCAATGAAAAGTCCGACCCCACATCCGATAGCGGAGAACAGCGGCTTGGGTATAGCCTCGACGATCATCTGCCGAATTCCAGCGGCGGTCAGGATGAGAAAACAAATGCCGGAAATGAAGACTGCGCCCAGAGCCGTCTCCCACCGAACACCCATTCCCTTGACGACTGTATAAGCGAAGTACGCGTTCAGCCCCATACCGGGCGCCATCGCAATCGGGTACCGGGCGAAAACACCCATTATCAGTGAACCGAACGCAGCAGCGAGACACGTTGCGATTGCCGCGGCTGCGGCAGGCACGCCCGCATCGCGAAGAATGGACGGATTCACAAAGATGATGTAAGCCATGGTCATGAACGTCGTGACCCCGGCCAATATTTCGGTGCGCCACGTCGTACCTGCGGCTTTGAATTCGAAGTACCCCTCAGCTCGCTGGAGAAATCCCGTCATGCCGCCGCTTCGCTATCGGGTGACGGCTATCGCAACTGCTCTTCGACTTCTCTCAGCCAGTCAGGGCGTTTAAGGACGTCCCTGGGTTTGCTTCCATCCGGCGGTCCGATGATTCCCTCCCGCTGCATCATGTCGAGAATCCTTGCAGCCCGCCCGTATCCGAGCCGCAGTCGCCGCTGCAATGTGGAAGTCGATGCCTTGCCCATCTCCACTACCACGCGTACCGCATCCTGATACATCGGATCCTGTTCGCCGTCGAAAGATTCCTCTTCGTCATCGGTCTCTTCCGAGGGCGGTGTCAGTAGAAAGCTTTGATCGTACTCTGGAGTTGCCTGCTCCTTCCAGAAGTCGACAACACGATTGGTCTCTACTTCGGTCACGTAAGCGCCATGCACTCGCGTCAAGCGAGACGAGCCAGGGGGAAGAAACAGCATGTCCCCTTTCCCAAGCAGATGTTCGGCGCCCATGTTGTCCAGCACCGTCCGCGAATCAACTCTGGTTGCCACCCGGAAGCTAATGCGGGAAGGGAAGTTCGCTTTGATCAAACCAGTAATCACATCCACGCTCGGACGCTGGGTAGCCAGTACCAGGTGCATTCCGACAGCCCTAGCCATCTGAGCGAGACGCGTGATGCACTCCTCCACGTTTGCTCTCTCCAGCATCATGAGGTCCGCCAACTCGTCGATCAAGATGAGAATGTACGGCAGCGGCTTGGACGCTTCTTCGTCACCAGCTTGACGATCTTCGAACAGAGTTCTTGGCTCCTGCCGCAGCTGCGCCACCTTGCGGTTATATTGATCGATGTTACGAACGCCCGCCGCCGCCAGCAGTTTCAACCTGCGTTCCATTTCCAGCACGGCATTTCTTAGAGCGTTAGTCGCCTTCTTGGGCTCCGTAATCACCGGCGTCAGAAGATGCGGGATTCCCTCATAGATTCCCAATTCGACGCGCTTCGGATCAACCATGATCATCCGTACTTCGTCCGGTGTCGCTTTGTAGAGGAACGACATGATCATTGCATTCAACATGACGCTTTTTCCAGAGCCTGTTGAACCGGCAATCAACAAGTGAGGCATGGTTTCCAGTGGCGCTACCTTGATTCGTCCGTTGATGTCCTTGCCGAGTGCGATAGTCATTCGGGATGACGCCTCGCGGAACTCACCAGACTCAAGAATGGCCCGCAGACCGATGACTTCGCGCCTGGTATTTGGTACCTCGATGCCAACCGTCGGCTTGCCGGGAAGTCGCTCAATGAGTACTGATTCCGCTTGTAATCCGAGACACAAGTCTTCCGTCAGAGTCGTAATTCGACTGTATTTGATGCCAGCCTCAGGCTTGAATTCAAATGTAGTCACCACCGGACCGGGATTGATCTGCACCACTGATCCACGAACGTTAAACTCTTCCAGCTTTGACTTGATTCGACTCGCGACCTCTTTCAACTCTCCACTGTCGAATCCATTTCCCGGAGGGACTTCGTTCAGTAGTTCGGTCGGAGGTAGTCGATAAAGGAGCCGTTTCCTGGGACGCCGTTCCGGTATCGGTTCGGGGTCCGGTTCGAATCGCTCCAATTCCCGAGCAAACTGCTCCGTTTGCAGAGGCACGTGGTCGAGCGTCCGAATCGGAATTTCCTCTTCGGCATCTTCCGCCTGGTCCAGCGGGTCAAGATCGAACGGCGGTTCCCCGCTTGTTCGCCCACCCTCTTCCCGGGGCTCCTCGGACACCACATCTCCAGCCGTCTTGCGCGGCCTCTTCGTACGTTCGAAGGCAGGAGCGGGAATAATGCTGGCAGGGCTTCTTCCGTCACGCCGCGCCACTCGCTCCGCCGCCTTTAACCTCGCCTGCTCCAATGCCGACTCTCGCTTAATTGCGCGCGCGGCACGCCAGCTGCCTGCGAGCGCCTTCCACTTCACGGTCGGGCCGCCGATCCAACTCATCAGCGTCGAAACTTCGAATGTGGACGCAAAGTAAAGCGCGAGAACGCCCAGCGCTGCGGTAATGATTCCAGCACCGGTGATTCCAAACCGCGTGCTCAGGTAATCCGCGATTACCATGCCAGCCACTCCGCTTGGCAGCACACTGCCGCCAATCACAAAAAAATGCGGTAGCAGACCGAATGCGGCCGACACGCACAGCCAAAGCGAAACGCTTCCGAAGATGCGAAACCACGGGCTCTCCACTTGGGAAGACCGTAACCATTTCCAGCCCAAGCCCCACACATGCAACGGAAGCAGGAAAGCGCTCACGCCGAACGCCTGCAGAACCAGGTCGGCCCATTTGGCCCCAAACGAGCCAAGCAAGTTATGCGTACGAGTGACTGCCGATGCGGTGTTCCAAGACGGGTCCGCCGGAGAAAATGACAAAAGGCTCAGCACCACTGCCAGGCCGAGCAGAAGCAACAAGAACCCCACGGCCTCATTCAGCCGTGTGTATCGGGACGGAGAAAATAAGGTCATCCGCCAATTCGGAAGAAAACAACCAGAGCGATCACTATTATGCCAAATCGTTTGTTCTCGGTGTTTCGGAGGCTTCCTGATCTATCTGTTTGTGAAAGTTCGATGAGTTAACCAGTTCGGCAGTTGAAGGACAGCGTGACGGAGGCATAATTGAAGGAGACCAGCGATTCGAAAACATCCATGTCTCTGGCGTAGTCTTTAACCGCACAACTTTCTGAATGCGCGCAACCAAAATCGTAGCTACTCTTGGACCCTCAACCGATACCGAAGGCGTCCTTCGAAACCTGTTCGAAGCGGGAGTCGACGTCTTTCGGCTGAACGCTTCTCACGGAACGCAAGATGATCATGCGCGCCGTATCGCTTCTGTGCGCCAGCTCGCGGCTGAATTTAAGGTGCACTCCGGTATTCTCCTGGATCTTCAGGGACCGAAGATTCGCCTCGGTACCTTTCGCAATGGTCCTCACCTGCTAGCGGAGAAGGCAACTTTCACTATCACCACCGAGTCCGTTGAGGGCACCGCCGAAATAGCTTGCACCACTTACCCGGAGTTCGCGCGTGACGTCAAGCCCGGCGACTCCGTGCTCCTTGCCGATGGCGCTGTCCAACTCCGCGTGTTGACGACGGATGGCATCGCTGCGGTATGTGAAGTTGTGCGCAGCGGCGTTGTAAATGACCGCAAAGGCATCAATCTGCCCGGCGTGAACGTAAGCACTCCTTCTCTGTCTAAGAAAGATGTCGCCGATGCCCACTTCGGCGTCCAGCAAGGGGTTGACTTCTTTGCACTTTCCTTTGTCCGCCAGCCGCGCGATATACTCCGCCTCCGTCACTTACTAGACGAGGCCGACGCCAGGCAGCCGATCATCGCAAAGATCGAAAAACCAGAAGCCTGGACAAATTTCGACTCCATCGTAGAGGAATGTGATGGTCTGATGGTGGCTCGGGGTGACCTTGGAGTAGAGATGGCCATCGAGAAGGTTCCCGCGATTCAAAAGGGAATCATCGAAAAGGCCAGGCGTCGAGGCAAATTCGTTATTACCGCTACCCAGATGCTCGAATCGATGATTGAGAACGGGATTCCCACCCGCGCTGAGGTCAGCGACGTCGCGAATGCCATCTATGATGGGACCAGCGCTGTCATGCTCTCTGCCGAGACCTCGGCCGGAAAACATCCAGTCGAGTCGGTTCGAGTTATGGCCAGCATCGCCCGGGAAACGGAAGCAGCTCTTCGGCACCGGGGCTTCCCGAACATTTGGACTGAGACGGAATTGACAATTCCGGAAATTATCGCGGCCTCGGCTTACGAATCGGCTCGCTCGTCCGGGGCTGTCGCACTGGCGGTAGGAACGAGTTCCGGTGCGACTGCCCGTCTGCTGGCGCGTTATCGCTCTCCGGTGCCCGTTTACGCCTTCACTTCGGATGAGAACGTCGCGCGGCAGCTTTCGGTAGTCTATGGAGTTGAGTCGATTCTCTCCCCCTCATTCCAATCT